>JALTRC010000510.1 GCA_026998145.1 Gammaproteobacteria bacterium | reverse complement strand
TGTCGGCATCCGGCCTGCCCACGGATCGTTTTTTGTTTGCCGGCTTTGCGCCCAGTAAATCTGCGGCCCGTCAAACATTTTATGGGCAATATCGTTTGCAGACAGCCACCCTGATTTTTTATGAATCTAGTCATCGTATTCTGGCTTCCCTTGAAGATATGGCCGTAGTTTTTGGTAAGCAGCGTCAGGCGGTGCTGGCCAGAGAACTGACCAAAACCTTTGAGACCATTAAAGCAGCACCTCTGGAAGCATTGTGCAGTTGGGTGGAGGCGGATGAAAATCAGCGCAAGGGGGAATTTGTGGTGCTGGTGCAGGGTTTTGATGGACAGCAGCAGGATGAAGTGCAGGTTCAGCTGGAATCGGTGCTGGGGGTTTTAATGGAAGAGTTGCCGGTAAAACAGGCCTCCCAGCTGGCGGCCAGAATAATGGGATTAAAGAAAAATCAGGTGTATAAGCTGGCGTTGACACTGAAGGGAAGCTAGGCACTTCTGGCTGTCGGTATATTTAACAGATTAACTTTGTGCTGCAAGATAATGATTTTTTGACGGTTTTTAAAATCTGCCATAAAGCTGACGGACAGGCGGTTGATTCCTGTCGGTTTTTTTGACGAGCCAGGCATTTCTGTCATTGAGTTTTAGCTGTTCCAAAATTAAATTTCCTTTAAATACATGAACTTATATTATTGGGCATGGTCTATGCTTTATCCTTTTGCCATCTACAGATGCTCCAACATTTATAATAAATGCTAAAATATTTCATCAACGAGAATGCAGCTGTGGAACAACCTGCCCCCCAGGGCTTTACAGTTGCCGGCATATTAATTGCGGCATTTTATTTTGCATTTTCAGTTTCCAGACGGAGCCAATATGTCACCTTTGCAAGTTGTATATGAAGACTTCAGCACCTGCTGTGATGACTTCATCGATGGTGTTGCACATTTAAAAGAACGGGCTATTCCACAGGCCATAGAAAGTTTTCAGCTGGCTTATGATTCTGTTAAGCGCAGTGATATTTATCATAATAAATATGAGTCCTATTGTGGCCTGGCAAAGGTCATGTCGGGTGATCGCAGTGGGCTGGAAATGTGCCGTCATGCGGCCCAGAATGAATTATCCGATGGTGATGTGTTTTATAATCTGGCTCGAGCCGAGTGGTTTTACAAGCAGCGTAAAAATACAATCATTGCCCTGAAAAAGGGTCTGAAACTGGATAATCGTCATCCTGGCCTGCGGGAAATGCGTAAGGCTTTAGGGGTTCGGGAGCGTTGCGCACTGCCTTTTCTGCCTAGAACTCACCCCTTAAATCGTACTCTGGGCGTGCTGCTCAGAGGCAAGTCACATAATAATTAAGCCTGTTAATTTTACGGATCAGGCCTTATAATCGGAACATTAGCGTGGTTGGCCACAGGGTTTTGCTCTGTGGCTTCTTTTTGGGCGTATTAAAAGTCTTAGAAGGTTGCGCTATTCCAGCCCCACATATGCCTCTCGGGGCTGGCAAACTCAATATAGACTCGATCGGCTTCTATTTTTAACCGGGACTGCAAAAATTCACATAAGCTGCTGGAAAAGGCGCTGGTTTGCGACTCAGGCAGGCCAAGACTCTTGAGTTCAAGATAGGCGCAAGGAGCATCTGTGCCCGCAAAGACCAGGTTCTGCTGGTCGGCAATCCTCACCATGACATAGGATTCAGGTTTGCCCAGCAGCTGGGCAATATGGGCGGAGGCCTTCAGAGCAAGATCTTTTGGGTCTGAGATAGTGGTATTGGTGTGAATGTTTAATAAGGGCATAAGTCAGATACCTTTAACGACAGTTCTTTCTTACAAAATCCTGGGCCTGCTTTATCCGCGCCTGTTTTTCCTTTTCGGTAATAAAGCGCACATTACCTTTTTTATCCCGCTGCTTGATCTGGGCCTTGGCCCGCAGAGTTTGTAGATTGCGTTTGGCTGAAGCGCAGTATTTGGCCCTTTGTTTGGGGCTGAGTTTTTTCTTTTCGGTTTTCTTTTCAGTATTTTTTTCAGGTTTTTTCGTTTTTAAATCATCACTGCCCGGGCGTTTATAAGTTGAGCGATCAACAGGCGCGTGATGACTGACTTTTAATTTATCCAGTTTGCCGACAGCGGCTTTGGGCTTTTCCTGGGTGTAATGAACATTGCCCTGAGCATCGGTCCATTTATAGATGGCTGCTGAGCTGAGTAAAGGCGTCAATAGCATGGTAAATAATATTAAATAAACAGGCATTGTCTGGCATCCGCTATCAGTTATGTACCGCCAAGTATATGGGGTTTTGGATAATGATGACAATTGGAGGGGGGATAAATCAATAAATTCATGAATTACGTCAAAGGGGTTTCCAAGATTCCCGTAGAATTGATACTATTAGCGCCCTTGACGGCAAGCATAAGAAAAAATTATGGCAGATCGAAGGCTTAAAGTATTCCACACTGTGGCGCGCCTGCTCAATTTCACCAAGGCGGCAGATGCCTTACATATGACCCAGCCCGCGGTTACATTCCAGATCCGCCAGCTGGAAGAGCAGTTTAACACCCGTTTATTCGACCGCACCCATAACCGGGTCAGCCTGACCGAGGCCGGTCAGCGGGTTTACACCTATTCGGATCGTATTTTCGAGCTCTATGATGAGATGGATAATGCGGTGCGGGAAATGACCGGTGATGTGAGTGGTGTTGTGGCACTGGGTGCCAGCACGACCATTGCAGAATATATGCTACCGTTTTTGCTGGGTGATTTTAAATCTGAACATCCGGATGTGAATATCCGCCTAAAGGTGTCCAATACAGAAGGCATTGTAGGCATGGTGGAAAATAATATTATTGATCTGGGTATCGTTGAGGCTTCGGTAAATAATAAAAATCTACAGGTGGATGTCTGTCGCATGGACAAGCTGGTGGTGATTATGCCGCCAAACCATGAGCTGGCGTCAATGGAAAAACTAGCCCCTCAGCAACTGATGCCTTACCCCTTTATTTGCCGTGAAGAAGGTTCCGGTACGCGGGAAGTGATTCAGGAATATATGGCAGAACATTTTGACCATGAAACTTTAACTATCTGTCTGGAGCTGGGCAGCCCGGAAGCGATCAAGGGTGCGGTGGAAGCGGGCATGGGGATTTCGATTATGTCCGAATCCACCATCGAAAAAGAACTGAAGCTGGGCTCGCTGGTTTCTGTGCCGCTGGAGCCGGGGCTGGAACGTCCATTC
Organism: Gammaproteobacteria bacterium; assembly: GCA_026998145.1. Taxonomy (GTDB): domain Bacteria; phylum Pseudomonadota; class Gammaproteobacteria; order SZUA-229; family SZUA-229; genus JALTRC01. Next base: position 5,132 of record JALTRC010000510.1, on the reverse strand, counting down.
TCCTTTGTTCACCAGCGCCACAAGTTTAAGGTGCGGGCCATGGATGAACTTCTGAGCTTTGCTAAACTTTATTGCGAAAGCCATCAGGATCACATTAAGTAATGACTCAGTCAGCAAACAGAATCAGCGATATTTTTAAAAGCCTGCCGGAAGACAGCCAGAAAACATTGCTGGAGTTTGCCGAGTTTTTGCAATCTAAAGCACCTGAAATTAAAAAGGAAGTTTTACAGCCGCTGGATATACCGCGGCCCGAGGAAGAAAGTGTCATTGCCGGTATCAAGCGCTTAAATAAAACCTACCCCATGGTGCAGCGGGAATCACTATTAAATGAAACTTCGAACTTAATGATGCAACATATGATGTCGGGCAAGCCGGCGGCTGATGTTATTGATGAGCTGGAAGCTTTGTTTGAACAGAAGTACCAGCAGCTACTAGAGTCTATTCAATGATCAGCGTTTTACGTCGCTGGTACCAACAAACCTTTTCTGATCCGCAAGCTGTCATTCTGACACTGATCCTGATTCTGGGTTTCAGTGTCGTGCTTCTGGCAGGTGATGTACTCACCCCGGTTATTGCCGCTGTTGTCATTGCCTATGTGCTGGAAGGGGAGGTGCAGTTATTACAGAAGATTAAAGTGCCGAGGCTACTGGCAGTATCACTGGTTGTTGCCGGCTTTGTATTGTTTGTGATGATTCTTTTTCTCGGCCTTGTGCCCCTGTTCAGCAAACAGCTGTCCCAGTTTTTTGGTGAGCTGCCAAATATGATTGCCCAGTGGCAGGATGTATTAAAAGCCCTGCCGGAAAAATATCCCTTTATTTCCGAACTGCAAATGAATGAAATGATCTCTACCATTAATTCAGAGCTGGCTGTCTTTGGCCAGAACGTGGTAAAGATTTCACTGGCATCAGCCGTCAACTTATTTACCGTGCTGGTGTATATGGTGGTGGTTCCTCTGCTGGTGTTTTTCTTTTTAAAAGATAAAACCGAAACCATTGCCTGGGTTAAACAGTTTATGCCCAGATCCGGTACGCTGGTGTATCAGGTGTGGTGGGATGTGGATAAAAAAATCGGCAGTTATATTCGCGGTAAGTTGCTGGAGGTGGTGATAGTGGGGATTGCCACTTATATACCTCTACGTTATATGGATTTACATTATGCGGCCTTGCTGAGTTTTCTAGTGGGTCTGTCGGTGATTATTCCCTATGTGGGTGCGGTTGCTGTGACAATTCCGGTGGCTCTGGTGGCCTATTTTCAGTTTGGCCCGAGCAGTGAGTTTTTATATTTAATGCTGGCTTATGGGCTGGTGCAGTTTATTGATGGTAATTTGCTGGTGCCTTTATTGTTTTCTGAAGCGGTGAATATGCACCCGGCGGCGATTATTATTTCAGTGCTGGTGTTTGGTGGCCTGTGGGGTGTATGGGGTGTGTTCTTTGCCATTCCGCTGGCAACATTAATTCACGCTGTAATTCGTGCCTGGCCGTCACCTGCGCAGGTGGATGAAAAATAACCTGTAACAAAAAACTGTCATACCCGCGAAGGCGGGTATCTATTATTCAGAGGCTCTTTAATCAGCATATGTTTTAAAAAGAATAACCACAGAGGTCACGGAGGTCACGGAGGTTTTTTATGATTCCTTAAGCTTTACGCTTTTTCTTTTTCAGTTGTTTCTGCCGTCTTTGCCACCACATCCAGGCACCGCTTAAACTTAAGAACAGCATAATCAGCGCAACACCATCCATTAGATAAACGCCGAAGTTGCCAAAAATCCGGCCGCTGTGAATATCCAGCACAATGCGTTCAAGTGGCAGACCTTCGCCCCGGTATTTTTCCAGCAGAATTTGTTTTAATTTTAAATTAAGAGGTGAGGGTGCAGACCAGTTGAGCTGTATGGGGGCAATGGGCTGCCAGTTTAAAATATCGTCATCTGCCTGCCAGATACTTTGATCCAGCATTTTAATAATTAAATGATTCTGTTGTATGCCGATGTGTTCAATTTCAGAATTCTGTGCCAGTGCATAGCGGTCGATAATTTCGCCATCTGTGCTGAGTAAAACCACATCACGGCTTAATACCATAACGATGATATTCTGCCAGTTCACCAGCCCTCTTAATTCCTGTTTGTCGTTCAGCAGTTTTTTCTGGTCAAAATAAATCTGTTCATCCCACTGGCTGATATTGTGTTGCTGGCTGCGATAATTAATGGGTGGCTTTTGGGGTTTAATATCATAGAAATTGAGCAGCAGAGAGTTGCTGATTTTTTTCTGGTTAAGCTGAAGGCTGTCAGTATGGTTGAGCATAATGCCGGTGATGGCCAGCATAATAATAAATAAAACCAGCAGCAGGCCCAGACGTCTGTGCCATAAAAAAGCCGGGAATCTTTTTTTATGGTGGCGGGTCATTTGGCTTTCCTGATTTGTTGGTCCAGGTACAGGGCAATGCGGGCGATTTTTGTCATGGCTCTAACGGACAGGGTGGCGCCGGAAATGCCATCGATGGGTTTGTTCAGTTGCTGTTCCTGGGTCAGCGTGAGTTGTTTGAACTGGCGGGTAAAAAAATCATGGCGTATTTCACTGCCACGGCTTTCCCGAAATGACAGCACATGAATACTTTGAATCTTTCCCCGGTTAATGACAACACCGATCGTAATGGGTTTTTCCTTGCCGATTTCATTTAGAATCCAGGCGCTTTTTTCTCCCCGTTTCCAGTAACGAATGCGCAGTTTTTTAAAATCATGTGCAAGAATTTGTTTAATGGTTTGCTGCTGTGATTTATCCAGCCACAGGGCACGGGCTTTAGGTACCGGCTTGCCGAATGTTTGCTGAATAAAATCAGCCGGCTGCAAGTAATCACCACCCGCATAGGCGGGCGATAAAAGCAGGCAGCTTGCAAGAATAAGGAGTGTTTTAAGCATGGTGGCGAATCATACCAGTTGTTGTGATTGATAAACAGAAAAGGGATACCGGCATTCACCGGTATCCCAGGGTTCCAGGGAGAGTCTTGCCGAACCTGTTCGCAAAGGTTCGACACCCCTGAAATTTTTAGAACTGGTAGCCAACACCCAGCATAAAGCCATTATCATCGACACCGGCATTATCCAGCTGTTGAATATTGGCTTTTACGACAACATCCTCGTGGGGCCAGTAATTAAAGCCGACATCTGTCTGGGTGTTTTCTGTATTGATATTATTTCCAGCCTGATTATCCCAGCTGCTCTGGCGAACAAATACACCCCATTGTGTATTTAATTTATAAGAAGGCTCTATATACCAGCCGTTCTGTTTGTCAGCACCTACAGCCGCTGGGCCGCTCCCATCCAGGTTCCAGCTGGCATAAAGGGCGCGCAGGGCAAATTGCTGATGCTGGTAAATGGTATGGGCTTCAACCAGCGTAGCACTGCCGGCCGTTGGGTCGGTGCTTTGGCTGGCATCGCTTTGTTGCTGGATGCCGCCGCCAAGTTCCAGACCGGCAATGCCTGTCCATTTCATGCGTGCAGTTAGCGCCAGATTTTTCGCCGCCGCTTCCCGTACTCCATTACGTCCCTTACGTACTTTGTACGTGCTTGCAGATGAAATTTCCAGGCCGGAATGCAGGGCGACATCATAGCTCAAACTATGACTCAGGCGACCATTAATACTAACGCCCCCTTCACGCCAGGTAGCCGGAATAATATTTTTTTCAACATTGTTACGCTCTACACCATAAAAGGTCGGGGGTTCGTGAGTTTCGTTAATAATGCCCATGGGCACCAGTAAAATACCGGCGCGTATTGCGGCGTTATCCGCAATATCAAATTCCAGATAAGCCTGTTCAATGGCGACTTCGCCACCATTGGCATCAACCTGTGCATGTTCAACTTCCGTTTCTGAGAAGAAGCGAATCTTATCGTTAAATTCATGGCCTAAATACAGAATAAAACGGTGCATATCCATTTCATTGGTGCTGTCTGTGTTGATGTAATGAAGCTCTCCATAACCACCTACAGTTGTTTTACCTTTGGAGCCATGGCTTGAGGCATCTGTACTGGATTCAATCTGGTCCATGGTGGCATTCAATCGCTCCATAATGGTTTGATTTTCAGCCTTCAGGGTATCCAGCTGTTGTTGAAGGCTGGCGCTATCGGCCATGCCTGCCGTAGAGGTCAACAGCAATGCACCGGCAATGGATAAAGATAATCGAGTGTGTTTCATAGAGGTCTCCAGCAAAAAGTAAACTTTCGTGTGTTCATCAAGTGGGTGAGGATTATACATATCGCATTTGCGAATGCAAACGATTCTCATGTAGAAAAGCAGTATTTATTGTTTTATATCAAAATATTCTTATTTAATAATTTCTGATATTTTCCCCATTGTGTCCTGAAAGCCTTATGTAACAGGGTTTTGGGGGATCAGTCTTTATTCCCATGTCAGCTATGCTGTCTTTACTTACTAAATGAGAATCATTATAATTTCGCTTCTCTTGATTTTGGGCTGGCGTTTGACTCATGCGTATTTATATCTCTTTGTTTGTTTTCTTAATCTCCTTTTCTTCAGCACAGGCCAATACCCAGCAACTATTGCAGCTTATTGATTATGTGGGTGTGGATTACAGTGGTGCGGTTAACAACGGCCAGGTTGTGAATGCCGGTGAATATGCGGAGATGCAGGATTTTACCTCGGGTATTCAGCAACAGTTTCAGCAGTTGCCGGAAGGCGAGGTTAAGGCTTCACTTTTAAAGGATGTGGAGCAGCTTATTAATATGATAGAGAACAAGGCTGATGCAAAAGCGGTGAATAAGCTATCGGCCCAGATGCGTATGAAAATAATCAATGGTTACAAGATCATTTCTACGCCCCATAAAAAGCCCGACTTAAATCACGCGGCGGCTCTGTATCAGCAGCAATGTGCCGCCTGTCATGGAGCCGAGGGTTTTGGTGACGGGCCTATGGCGAAAGATCTGCAACCCACACCAACAAATTTCCATAATGCAGAGCGTTATAGCCAGCGGACTATATATAGTCTGTTCAGCACCATTACTCAGGGGGTGGGTGGTACTGCCATGCGCGGCTTCACGGAATTATCCGATCATGATCGCTGGTCACTGGCATTTTATGTGGGCCGTATGGCGGTTGATCCTGAGCAGGTTCAGGCAGGTG
>JALTRC010000509.1 GCA_026998145.1 Gammaproteobacteria bacterium | reverse complement strand
TTATTTTTAAGCCCCTGACGAAGGTTTCGGATCAGGGCATCAATTTCATCTACGGAGTTTAAACTCTCCAGCAGCAGGGCAAACTCATTACCGCTGATACGGGAAACCGTATCCCCTTCCTGTATAAAACGATTAATAAATCCGGCAAATTCAACCAGCAGAATATTACCCGCATCATGCCCCAGACTTTCATTAATTAACTGGAAGCGATCGATATCCAGTGAAATCACTGCCACCTGATGGCCTGTGTGTTCGGCTACTTTTAATGCATGTTTTAAGCGATCTTTAAACAGAGTCTGATTGGGCAGATCGGTTAACAGGTCGTGGTATGCCTGATGTAAAATCAAATCTTCGGCCCGTTTCAGGGCCGTAATATCCTGCACCGTGCCCATCACATGCCGTGGCTCCCCCTGGTTATTTTTTATCACTTCCGCCTGCTGATAAACATAACGCTCGCCCTGATCGCTGGTCACAATACGATGCTCCAGGGCAAATTTCAGTCCCTTCTCTTTTGCATCACTAAAGGCCTGAAAAACTTTATTCTTATCTTCATCCGCCACATATTGCAGCAGCGCCGTCATGCTCTGGGTATCCTGTTCATTAATGCCCAGCATACTTAAAACATTGTCGGGAATATGAAAACAGTCTTCCCTGAGATCCCAGTCCCAGTATCCCAGCCGGGCAACCTGCAGAGCGTGGCGAATACGGTGCTGACTTTTGCGCAGGGCGAAATCGGTATCCCTTGCCTGCAGGGCATATTTCACCCGCTGGGCAAACAGGCTCCAGTTAATCGGCTTGGTAATAAAATCCGTGGCGCCGGAATCAAAAGCCTTGTCCACCGAAGACACATCATCCAGGCCGGTGAGCATTAAAATGGGCACCATGCGTTCCGGGTCCTGCTGACGCATTTTTTCGCAGGCTTCAAAACCGTTCATCATGGGCATGAGAACATCCAGCAAAACCATATCCGGATGCTGGGCATTAAACAGCTCGACCGCCTCGGCACCATTAGGGGCTTCGATAACATCATAGCCCTGCTTTTCCAGAACTTTTTTCAACATGGAACGAATGACCACATCATCATCCACCGCCAGCAACAGGGGTGTCGTGCGTTTGGCCAGTGCGATTTCCATTTGTGCTGTGTCTGTCATTTTCCCCTACCCGAATATCCTGAAATATTTTCCCGCTTACATGCCCCGGGCCAGATCTTTTTTTAGATCTTCAATATTTTCCAGCCCCACTGAAACCCGCACCAGTCCATCGGCAATACCGGAAGCCTGTTTCTGCTCATCCGTTAAGCGGCCGTGGGTTGTGGTGGCCGGATGGGTGATGGTGGTTTTGGTATCTCCCAGATTGGCCGTGATCGAACAGATGCGAGTGGCATCGATGAGTTTCCATGCCGCCTTCCTGCCACCTTTTAATTCAAAGGAAAGCAGACCGCCAAAATCCGACTGCTGTTTTTTTGCCAGCTCATGCTGGGGATGAGATGCCAGCCCCGGAAAGTGTACTTTGGCTACCGCCTCCTGTTGTTCCAGCCAGCGGGCCAGTTCCAGCGCATTGGCGCAATGGGCCTTCATGCGAATATTTAATGTTTCCAGACCTTTTAAAAACACCCAGGCATTAAAGGTACTCAGGGTTGGCCCGGCGGTACGTAAAAAACTGTACACTTCGGTGCCCACCAGCTCTTTTGACCCCAGCACTGCACCACCCATACAACGGCCCTGACCATCGATATATTTAGTAGCCGAATGAATCACAATATCCGCCCCCAGCTTTAAGGGCTGTTGCAGTACCGGCGTGCAGAAACAGTTATCCACGGCCAGCCAGCTGTTATTATCATGGGCAATATCCGCCACCGCCTGAATATCCACCAGCTCGGTTAAGGGATTGGACGGAGTCTCCAGAAAGAACAAACGGGTATTGGCTTTAACTGCCCCTTTCCAGGCATCTAAATCCGATAAATCCACAAAGGTGGTTTCTATGCCCAGTTTGGCCATAAAATTATTGAACAATATGGTAGTAGTGCCGAAGATACTGCGAGATGAGACAATATGATCGCCAGCTTTTAACAGACCGATACAGGTCGCCAGTATGGCGGACATACCGGATGCAGTGGCCACACAGGATTCCGCCCCTTCCATGGCCGCCAGCCGTTCTTCAAAGGTGCGCACCGTAGGGTTGGTAAAACGGGAATAAATATTGCCCGGCTGTTCACCGGAAAAACGCGCCGCCGCTTCCGCCGCCGATCCAAAAACAAAACTGGAGGTGGGAAAAATCGGCTCGCTATGCTCCCCTTCATTGGTGCGATGCTGGCCGGCTCTTACGGCCAGTGTTTCGATGGCAAATTCTGCTTCATTAAAATCAATCATATTATTCACTATTCTTCTATGCGTACATGACAGCCCACTTCAAGCTGATCGTAAAGTTCAATTACATCTTTATTCAACATTCGAATACAGCCATGGGAAACCGGCTGGCCTATTTTATCTTCTTCCACCGTGCCATGAATATAAATATATCGCTGATAAGTGTCCACATCCCCGCCCTGATTAATACCCGGCTCCAAACCAGCCAGCCATAAAATGCGCGATGTAATCACATCCTCCGGCAGTGTTTTATCCGAGTCCTTAAGGGCGTAAAAATTCCCCTGTGGCTGACGGCCAATAAACACTTCATAGGCTTTGCAATCACCACCGATTTTTTCCCGGATTTGATGCAGGCCCAGAGGGGTTTGATAACTGTCCTGTAGATTACCCGCCCCTCTGGCCGAAGTCGAAACCGGATATTGTTTTATCAGCCGGGTTTCACAGAAAAGCGACAGCAGCTGTTGATGAAGGCTTACATGCACATGATATTTTTCAGCCATGAAATTTGCTCTCTCATTATGATATGCTCAGGCAATGAAATTCATCTCATGCCTGTTACTCATCAGCCTGTGGCCACTTAACCTGTACGGGGCGGATAAAAATTCAGTGTATAGCAGCTGCCGGCAGATTGCTAACAAACTGGCCAGCGTTAGCCTGCATGAATGCACTCAACTTTCACTCGAGGATTCCGGCTTTACATCTGAACAGGGACGCAGCCTGTTATATAAAGAGTTCCCCCCCTTAAAAAAACGCCAGCCCCAGGCGCGTATTCTATTACTGGGTGGCATTCATGGAGATGAGTATTCATCGGTCAGTATTATGTTTAAATGGCTGGGCAAACTACAGAGATATCACAGTGGTTTGTTTCACTGGATTGTTGCCCCCCTGGTGAACCCGGACGGTTTGTTAAAGAAAAAGTCCCAGAGGGTCAATAGCAATAATGTAGATTTAAACCGAAATTTTCCCAATGGGGAAGGGCATCAGATAGCCCTAAAACACTGGATAAACAAAACCCATAAAAACCCCCGCCGCTATCCGGGTGAAAAAGCCCTGAGCGAAAAAGAAAGCCGCTGGATGCACCAGCTGATTACCGATTTCAAACCGGATGCCATTGTTGCCGTACATGCACCTTATGGCATAGTTGATTTTGATGGACCACCGAAGCCACCCACCCATTTAGGACCTTTGCATTTACATCTGCTGGGCACTTATCCCGGATCACTGGGCAATTTTGCCGGTCGTCACTTACAAATTCCGGTAGTGACAGTTGAATTGCCCTATGCGGGGATCATGCCTTCAAAAGATGAGGTTTCCCGAATCTGGATTGACCTGGTTCACTGGCTAAAGCAGAATGTGCATAGCCACCACCAGAGAGAAAAAAACGATAAGGATAGTCAATAACTTTCAGATAACCCTTATTTTTCCCTTTGTGCCGTTTGTAAAAAGCTTTTCTGAGCCAGCATGGGCGCGGCCACCTTGCCCTCAAAAATAATCCGCCACTGGCCATCATCTTCCCTGTGCCAGTACTGACGTTTCCAGCCGCTACTGGCAAAGTTATCACTGCGATAATCCTGCTGGAAAGTCACCACCAGCACATCTTCATTGGGATGTTTGTAAATACTCAGATTGCGCGCCTGAACCTTAATAAACTTTTTGTTCTCGGCAACCCTGCGCTTATGGGAAACCCAGCGACTGTAATTGGTGTTATCACCACGGAAATGAATCGAGTAATGGGCCAAATATTTTTCCACATCCAGACTTTGCCAGTCAGCCAGCCATTGCTGAAACAGATTTTCATATTCCGCCTGCTGCTGTTGCCACTGCTGTTTTGATAACCACTGCAAACCATTGCCAATAATTACCGGCGTCTGACCTATATCAATATAGGCACCCACTTCTTCCAGATCATTATTGGGCAACACCACACAACCTTCCGATGCCAGGGGTGGACGGTTATAAGTACCGCTGCGGGTACCATGCAGCCAGATGCCACTACCGGTGCGCTGCTGGAATTTATCCCAGGCATTGGGATAATTCAAAGGATAGGCACCGGCGCCGTATTTATCATCCAGCTGAATCGCCGGCAGAAAACTCTGCACAAAATACACACCCAGCGGGGTACGCAAATCCCCTTCCTGATGTTTGCCTGCACCACCGCGGCCCATGGAAATATAATAATTATGTAACAGGCGAGGCACACCCCGCTCATTTGCAAATACAAATAAACGGGACTGCTGTAAATCAATGGATAAAATATAACGGCTTTTAATATCCGGCTGAATCAGGGCTGCCGGAATTTTGTTTTTCAGCTGGTCATAATGCTGTGCCTGCCAACGGCTTTTCACTTCCAGCAAAAGCTGTTCAACTTCCGGGGATTTTTTCAGCCCGTCCGCAGGGCTGTTAATGGCTCTGGCTTTTGATTGTAAAATATCCGCCCGTAATAAATGGGCCAGACGAAATTCCGGTTCAATGACAATCAGTCGAGAAAGAATCTTTTCTGCACGATCCGCATCACCCTGCTGCCAGACATTCAGCGCTTTTAATACCCGCTGCTCAGGGGTATCTATGGCCTGTGCATTCAGGCTCAATAAAAACAGGCACCATACAAAAAAGACTCGATATAACATGTTTATTGTAACTGCTCTAAAACTCGCTCGGACTGAATCAACCAGCGGCCATTGTGTAAAACAAATCGCAATTGTTTGATAACCGTATCCCTGTAATGACTGGAACGATACTGCTGTACAAATTCTGCAATCGCCTGATGCTTTGCTTTATTCAAAAAGATAGTCGCATTCTCAATGCGAATATCCGGCTTGTCCTTACGCCTTAATTTTAGCAGACGCCCACGGCGCCAGTCCTTATAGTCGCTGGCAATATTCTTTTGCGGCTGAAAATCCGCGGCATAGACGGAAAAATATCCATTAACATCCCCGTTGGACCAGGCTTTTGCCCATGCGTTTAACTTTTGCAATATAGCCCCGGCAATTTTTTCCTGTTCATTGGTATCTGCCGGTTTGGCCGACTGTTCGGTAATGAGTTCCAGTTCGGGCAGGGGACGCTCTGGCTTTTTGCCCAGCGCCTGATCATAAGCCTGGGCGGCCAGATAATCATACAGGGCCTGGCGATTTTGCTGGGCAATTTTAAATTCGGGCAGCGCCGTTACCGCCTGCTCCAGTGCCTGACGGGCACCATCCGCATCCCCTTCTTTTAACAGGGCGATAGCCAGATTATTTCTTGCTGCAACAGATTCAGCCTGCTGCTGAATTATCTGCTTAAATAAGGCAGCCGCCTGTGACCATTGCTGCTGATGCATTAATGTAATGGCCTGCTCAAATGGCGTTGCCTGAATAACCGGCGCATCGGCTGGCGTACTCGCCAGTAATAAGCGGGGTATACACAGAGCGAATATCAATACTAAGGATTTAAACGGCGTCATTCCCGGCATTTCCTACTGACTGCTATATAAATCAATACCAGCCAGATTATCCGCATGCTCCCTTTTTGACTTGGAACTATCAGAACGCAGCTGCTCCAGATGATCCAGATATTCAGGGGTGACATCGCCGGTGACATACTGGCTATCAAAGCAGGAGCAGTCAAAATGCTTCAGTGCCGGATTACCTTTTTGCACCGCTTCAATCAGCGCATCCAGATCCTGATAAATCAGCCAGTCGGCACCAATCTCTCTGGCGATTTCCTCTTCACTGCGGCCATCGGCAATAAACTCCCGCGGTGATGGCATATCAATACCATACACATTGGGATAACGCACCGGCGGCGCAGCCGATGCCATATACACTTTATTGGCACCTGCATCGCGGGCCATCTGGATAATCTGTTTGGAGGTAGTGCCGCGCACGATAGAATCATCCACCAGCAGAACATTTTTACCCTTGAATTCCAGATCAATGGCATTGAGTTTCTGGCGCACGGATTTTTTACGCTGGGTCTGACCGGGCATAATAAAGGTGCGGCCAATATAACGATTTTTAATAAAGCCTTCCCGGTATTTCACCCCCAGGTGATAAGCCACCTCCAGCGCCGAGGTGCGGCTGGTATCGGGAATGGGAATCACCACATCAATATCATGCTCGGGTCGCTGGGCCAGGATTTTTTTCACCAGTGTATCCCCCATACGCAAACGGGCTTTATACACAGACACGTCATCGATAATGGAATCGGGCCGGGCAAAATAAACATATTCAAAAATGCAGGGAGTATGCTGGGTATTTTCTGCACACTGCTGATGATAGAAGTTTCCATCCTGATCGATAAAAATCGCTTCACCCGGTGCTAAATCCCGCTCCAGTTTAAAGCCCAGCGCATGCAGGGCAACGCTTTCGGATGCCACCATGTATTCCTTACCCTGTTCGGTGTCACGACTACCATAAACCACCGGACGAATACCAAAGGGATCACGAAAAGCCAGCACACCCTTGCCGACAATTGTTGCCACTACCGCATAACCACCCCGGCAACGTTTATGCACCGCGCTGATGGCCGTAAACACATCATCCGCAGACACATCCAGCTTGTTCAGATTCTGTAATTCATGGGCAAAAATATTCAGCAGAATTTCAGAGTCGGATTCCGTATTGATATGGCGCAGATCATCTTTATATAACTCTGCCTTTAACTCTTCCGCATTGGTTAAATTACCATTGTGAGCCATGGCAATACCGTAGGGGGAGTTCACATAAAAAGGCTGGGCTTCAGCCGATGATGAACAGCCGGCGGTGGGGTAACGCACATGACCTATGCCCATATTGCCTTTTAGCTGCATCATATGCTCGGCGCGAAACACATCACTGACCAGGCCGTTATTTTTGCGCAGAAAAAATTTACGATCTTCACAGGTCACAATACCTGCCGCATCCTGCCCACGATGCTGTAACAGGGTGAGACTGTCATACAACAACTGATTCACTGGACTATGACCGACTATACCTACGATGCCACACATAAAAACCTCGAGCCCCGCTTACGCGGATAACCATTTAGTAAGAAAAATATTTCGCCACATCGGCCGGCAGATAACCCTGCAACCAGCCGGCAAGCACTTCAAAACGTTCAATTAATAATGATGAGCGCCATAATTCCATTTTCGGCACATCGGTTAAACCGGCAACAAACACCAGCGCCACAATCACCAGCATTCCCAGGGTCACACCAACCAGCATGCCTAAAATCCGATCCAGCGCACTCAGCCCGGTTTTACTGATAATCTGCCGCACCAGGAAACTTACCAGCGCCCCCATCATAATGGTCAGCACAAACAGCAGGCCCATGGCGGCACCTAAACGCAGCGCATCGGATTCAATGGATGTGAGCAGGGATGCAGCCAGATTCGGGCCGAAATTAAATGACACAAAGCTGGCGGTAATCCAGGTACCCAGTGCAATAGTGATTTTTACAAAGCCCCAGATTAAACCCAGCACCAGCAATACAGCCATTAATAAAATAATGCCAAAATCAATCAGATTCACTTGCCAAATCCCTTCCTGTAAAGAAGGCGCATCATATCAAAAAGCACCCCATATCACCCCTGTTTTACCACCATGGCCTTGATTTTACGTTGCTTGAGCAAACGCTTTTTTAGCTTTTCCAGTCGTCTCTTATCCAGCTCCGGGCCGATACGCACCCGCCAGATTTTTTTGCCCGGTGTTTTTTTCACATCAATATAGGCCGCATAGGATTCCGCGCGTAATTTATCCCGCAGTATCCGCGCATTGTCCTGATCGGAAAAACTGCCCACCTGCAGGGCCCAGGCATTAAGCAATGGATCGACTTTTTTTACAGCTTGTTTTGTTACTGGCGGTTTTCTGGCAGGCGGCGTTTTTGTCACTACTACAGGCGCGGCCGGTTCGGCGGCCGGCAGTGGCGGCATAGGCTGGAATACAGGCTCGGGTGGGATTTGTAACTGTTTGGCATAGCGTGACTTATGGCCGGCGCCATCCAGCAGTTCCGGCACCAGAATCACCAGCAGGGCTGCCAGTATCACGG
>JALTRC010000508.1 GCA_026998145.1 Gammaproteobacteria bacterium | reverse complement strand
CCCAGCGGCTATTCTGTTCCCGCAACAATACTTCGGCGCGGGCTTTCATTAATACCACAGTGGCGTAATACAGTTTGAAGGCTACCGCCATCAGCAGCAGGGGAATCAGCATACTGATGTCGATTGAAGGTTTATCCAGTTTGGTTACTGTGGCGCCCTGATGCAGGGTACTCCACCACTCCACTGAGTAATGAATAATGGGAATATTCACCACCCCCACCAGCGCCAGCACCGCACCGGCTCTGGCTGCATTGCGGGGATCTTCGATAGAGGCCTGCAGGGCAATAAAGCCCAGATACAGAAACAGTAAAATCAGCTCGGAGGTCAGCCTGGCATCCCAGACCCACCATGCGCCCCACATAGGCTTGCCCCACAGGGAGCCGGTGACCAGCGCCAGAAAGGTAAAAGCCGCGCCAATGGGGGCGCTGGCCGAGGCCACCATATCAGATAATTTAATTCGCCAGATCAGGCCAATGGCGCCGGAGGTAGCCATGACCATATAAATAAACATGGACATCCAGGCCGCCGGCACATGCACATAAATAATCCGGTAGGACTCCCCCTGCTGGTAATCCGCCGGGGCCACTATCAGGCCATAATACAGGCCGGCCAGTAAAAACAGCAGGCATGACCAACCCAGCCAGGGAATCAGCTTGCCGGACATCCGGTAAAAATTCTTTGGCGAGGAAAACTTATGAACAATCGCAGGTAGTTTCATATTTGAGTCAGTAAGCCCTATTCAAGGCTGATACGCAGGGCAGCGGCTGTTGCCAGAGGCGCCAGGGTTATGGATAGCACCAGCACCGCTGATAAAAAGTAAATCTGCCCTGTTACGGCCATATCGGCCAGGGACGCATCAACCGCGTTGGCAGAGAATATCAGAATAGGAATATATAAGGGAAGTACTAATAAAGATAACAGCATACCCCCCCGGCGCAGCCCCACCGTCAGCCCCATGCCAATAGCGCCAATCAGGCTCAGCACAGGCGTGCCTATGGCCAGGGTCAGCATTAAAATGCCGATGCCTTCATCGGGCAGATACATAAATATGGCCAGCAGGGGCGCCAGCAGAATCATGGGGAAGCCGGTTACCAGCCAATGGGCCAGTATTTTGGCCAGCACCAGCACCGATAAGGGATGGGGGCTGATTAGCATCTGCTCCAGAGTGCCATCTTCATAGTCGGCACGGAACAGGCTATCCAGTGACAGCATGGATGCCAGCAGAGCTGCCACCCAGATGACCCCCGGCGCCATGGTCATGAGCAGCGGCTTGTCCGGCGAAGTGCCCAGTGGAAACAGCATCACCACCAGCATAAAGAAAAACAGCGGGTTAAATAATTCATTACGGTGCCGATAGGCCAGACGCAGATCCCGCTTCAGCAATGCCCAGAAAGCCTTCGATAAACTCACATCATTCATTGCATCACCTCCGTATCCGGCAGACACAGGCGGCGATAATCACTATCCGCAACAGATACCGGCTGATGGGAGGTAATAATAATCATGCCGCCACCGTTCACATGCTCAGCAAAGACCCCTTCGAGCATTTTCACCGCATCCACATCCAGGGAGGTATAAGGCTCATCCAGAATCCACAGGCTGGCCCGGGTCAGTAGCAGCTGAGCCAGCGCCACCCGCCGCTTTTGTCCCGCAGACAGATTAGCGCAGATAATATCCTCAAAACCATACAGGCCGATTTTTTCCAGCGCCCCTTCAATACCGCCCGGCTGCACATGACCATGGAGCGCCTGATGCATGCACAGATTTTCCACAGGGGTCAGCTCAAATTTAATGGAGGGTTTATGCCCCAGATACAGCATCTGCTGGAAATAGTCATTGTCAGCATGGCGTGTGGGCAGACCATTCCAGAGAATTTGTCCATCGGCCGGCTGGGCCAGCCCGGCCAGAATCCGCAGCAATGAGGTTTTACCACTGCCGTTTTCCCCTTCTACCCGCAACACCTGTCCGGCCTGCAACTGAAAGTCCAGTCCTGCAAATAATTCTCGGTAACCGCGAGTGCAGCTAATGGCCTGTGCCACTAATCCGGTGGAGGATTCATGCATGGAAACAACCTGTTTATCAAGATGGCGGGGATTTTACAGACATTGATGAGCAATGTATAAGTTTGTTTGATGAGCTGCATCAACACATACTGATATAATGTAATTACCCGCGTTAATGTCACCATTAAATATTTATCATTTACAAACTCTTAAGAGATTGATTAACCTCAGTCATGGCATTGAAATAGTGCCTTTGAAATGAAGTGGCAATCGCCAGACCCCTTGTTAGGAGGAAGTATGATAGTAAAAGACATCATGAATACATCAGTAAAAACTGCCACTGTAGACGCACCGATTAAAGATATCGCATCCATTATGTGTTTCAACAAAATTTCCGGTGTGCCGGTTGTCGATAATGAAGACAAACTGGTTGGCGTATTATCTGAAAAAGATATTCTGCGTAATATGTTCCCGGGCATTGAAGAAATTATTGATGAAGGTGGCTCCCCGGATTTTGAAGCCCATGAAAACGATTACAAAAATCTGCTGGATAAAAAAGCCGGCGATATTATGACCAATGCGGTGGCCTCCGTATCCCCGGATATGCCTGTATTAAAAGCCGCTTCTATTATGTGCGTAAAGAAAATTCGCCGTATCCCGGTGACCGAGAATGACAAACTGGTTGGCATTATCAGTATTGGTGATGTGCACAAGGCGCTGTTCCAGGAAAATCTGATTAATCCATAATCGAAAAAACCGGCAGGCATTCAAAAGGCAATGGCTCACCCCATTGCCTTTTTTATTGGCCGCTCACGGGCTGCAATCCCCTTAAAGATAAGGTAAGCTCTGCGCCTTTGTGAAGTGTGGAAACAGAGTA
>JALTRC010000507.1 GCA_026998145.1 Gammaproteobacteria bacterium | reverse complement strand
TGACCCGCTGGATATACTGATCCAGACTACCGCTGGTAATCGCCAGTTGTTGATTTACAAGCATCAGTTCGTTAGACATTTTTAACCCCCCGTAAAAGAATTTACGCTGTAATATTAGCACTCTTAAGCTGAGACTGCTAATTTTTCTGGAAGTTCATGTTTGTTAGAAATTAATTATATTCTTCAGAACAAAGAATATGCAAGTTATTGTTTTTATTAGCCTTTAGCCATGGCGACAGGAGCCTGTGCATGCAACTGCTGATATTGCTGCCGCAAAAGCAACAGATTATTCAACCGCCCGGTCAGCAGAGATTCCACCACCGGCTTCTCAATCATATCATTGGCACCGGCGGTAAATATACGATTCAAACCACGGGGATCAGATTCATAATTACTGGACGTGGTCACCAGAATCGGCAGCTGAGCATAGCCCAGCCCCAGACCATGACGCACTTCTCTGATCAGATCCCGTCCCGACATATGCCCTTCCAGTTCAATATCCGTAATCAACAGATCAAACGGCTCGATATGAGTCTGCGTATAAGAATGCTTGAGATGTTGCAGAGCATGTTCCGCATCTTTGGCCAACAGGTAATTGTGACCATGGCGGGTTAAAAAGGTTTTCACTGCCTGGGCCACGGTCGGGCTGTCTTCCACATACAGAATATTGGCGGCCTGTATGGCTTCAGGGGCATCCTGGGATAAAAAGGATCGCACATAGGCCACCAGCTTTTTCTGCCCCAGTTTTTTATCAAAATAGCCGTTGACCAGCTGGCAGGCCAGGTCATCCTCAAATATATCCATGGATTCGCCAGATAAAATAATAATCGGCGTGCTGCGGATATTCATACCCACCCGAATTTTTTCAACCAGTTGATGACAGCCCATATCCGGCAGATTCCGTGACATACTGATCAGGCTGTAACGATTCTGTTGCAGAAACTCGATAGCCTGGGTGGATGAGGTGGCGATATCCACATTGACCCCATCAATATTTTTCTGAATCAGCTTGCAGATAATAGCCAGCGCCGTATAGGAGTGGTCTATTAAAAGCACTTTTTGCTCATTCAGAATATCGACAGGCAACATAGGTTTCTCAGTAACAGGGCTTTATCATATTGACAGATTACCATGCCATAGTTACATACCGACTTAAAGACAGCCTGTCCCTGATAATGCTGACTTCGTCTATGACAGTAGATCAATATATCAGCCTTCAATGGCTGATACATGCCCTGTTTGAGGGGCTTAGCTGGGCTCTATATCATTAAGTTGCCGGCTCACCGCCAGCCAGGAACCGGCAAGCCCCAGAAAGCAGCTAAAGCCGATTAATGTCATGGCCTCTGCAAAGCTCAGGCCTGACAACTGAAAATCACTGGTATACAGCAGGGCCAGCCGGTCAACCGAATCGGCCAGCAGGCCAACCGAAAAAGCACTCAATATCCAGGCCAGCAGGCCACCGCTTAAACCATACCAGAAACCCGTATAGAGAAAAGGCCGGCGGATAAAAGCATTGGTTGCACCAATCAGTTTAATAACTTTTATCTCTTCCTGACGATTCTGTATATCCAGCCGGATGGTATTCCCCACCACCAGCAAAACCGCCAGCCCCAGTAAAATTGAAATCATCCAGATACCTTTATGGGCAATTTCCAGCATCGCATATAAGCGCTTCACCCATTGCAGATCCAGCTGCGCAAGATCCACCTGTTTAAGCTGCCCCAGCTGTTTAATCAGGTGATTAATTTTATCCGGCCGGCTCTGGTCTATAACCGGTTTTACTTCAATCACATGGGGCAGGGGATTTTTGCCCAGCTGTTCCAGCGCCTCACCAAAGCCGGAGGTTTTCTGGAATTCCCGCAGGGCAAGATCTTTGGGAATTAATTTAACGCTGTCGATATCGTCATAGAGTTTCAGTTTGGCCATCAGGGCGCGTGCCTGTTTTTCGGTGATTTCAGGGCGTAAAAATAATGAAATCTGCGCACTGTTATCCCAGCCGATACTCACCTGGCTCAGATTATTCAAAGCCGCATACATGGTGGTGGGCAGAGCCAGTGCAATGGCAATAACCGCCGTTGTCATAAAGCTGGACAATGGGTGCCGGCTCAACATCCCCAGACTGGCAATCAGGGTGCGCAGATGGTGAATCCAGTAAGCCTTGAAGGGGGCGTTGCGCGCCTGACGATTGGCTTCAGAGCGTGACATCGGCGACCTCCTGCAAATCATTATGCACCAGCATTCCCTGGCTCAGACTAATCACCGGCTTGCCCATCTGTTGAATCAGATCCAGATCATGGCTGGCAATCAGCACGGTGACCCCTACCTGATTAAAGCGCTCGAACAGCTGCATAATGTCACGGGATAATTCAGGGTCCAGATTACCCGTGGGCTCATCGGCCAGCAGTAATGGTGGCTTATGTACAATCGCCCTTGCAATACCAACCCGTTGCTGCTCACCGCCGGAAAGCGTAATCGGCTCACATTTTTCCTTACTCAGCAGCCCCACCTGATCCAGTGCCGCACGCACCCGCTTGCCGATTTCCCGGTGCTGATAACCGGCAATAATCAGCGGCATTGCCACATTATCAAACACACTGCGATCATATAGCAGATGGTGGTTCTGAAAGATAATGCCGATATTACGGCGCACATAAGGAACCTTATGATTACTCACCTGGCTCAGGTTCACCCCGTCCAGCAGCAGATTGCCCCGGGTCGGTCGCTCGATCAGGGCAATCAGTTTTAGCAAGGTACTTTTACCAGCGCCGGAATGGCCGGTGAGATAGGCCATCTGCCCGCGAGGCAAATGAAAACTCACATTAGTTAAGGCTTCATGGCCACCGGGGTAGCGTTTACTGACATTATCAAAACGAATCATAGGCGGTTATT
>JALTRC010000506.1 GCA_026998145.1 Gammaproteobacteria bacterium | reverse complement strand
AAATAATAATTTACAAGCAGATAATATTAATTTACATATCGCCGGCTCTGTTGAAAATATTTTAAAATATATTGAACCTGTTCAGCCTGACACTCCCATGATTAAAGTGCTTGAACGTTTTGTGAGTGTTCCAGACCTTTATGCTATTCCCATTGTAAAAAATAAAATACCTGTCGGCCTGATTAATCGAAATTCTCTGGTTGAATTATTCAGCAAACCTTTTACTCGCGAGTTATATGGAAGGAAACCTATTTGTAATAATATGGATAAAAAACCTATTATTGTTGATATTTCTGAACATATTGATGATCTGGCACGTATTATTATTGATGCCGGTATGCAGTATATGTATGACGGATTTATTATTACTAAGGATAATTTTTATGCCGGCATGGGAACCGGTCATCGTTTGCTCGATGAGATTACCGAATGCAAGCAACGACATTTTTATAACCTGGCCCATTTTGATCAGCTGACCGGACTTCCTAATCGTTTACTGTTTAAAGATCGCCTGGAACATGCCTTCTCACAAGCCTGCCGAATGAACTATCTAGGTGCACTTTTATTTATTGACCTTGATCGTTTTAAAATTATTAATGATACCTACGGACACCCAGTGGGTGATAAACTGTTAAAATCTGTTGCCGACCGACTAAAAGACTGCCTGCGCAACCATGATACAGTCGCCCGGCTTTGTGGAGATGAGTTTACTGTTATTCTGGAAAATATATCTCATGCCGATATAGCGGCTTCCATTGCCCAGAAAATCATTGATCAGTTATCCAGACCTATCTATATTGAAAGCCATAAAATTTTTATTGGTGCCAGCATTGGCATTACGCTTTTTCCATTTAATGAAAACCCTGGTTCTGATAGCTGTGAAACCCTGATTAAGCAATCGGACGCGGCCATGTATTATGCCAAGAAGCAGGGACGAAATAATTATAAGTTTTATAATAATGATATGGATGCTGAATTTTTTGAGCGTATTCGTATTGAAAATTACCTTCGTTATGCTCTGGAAAAAGATGAGCTAACTTTATATTACCAGCCGCAAATTGACTTACAAACGGGTCAACTGGTTGGTGCCGAAGCTCTGATACGCTGGCAGCACCCTGAATTAGGCCTGGTTTCTCCAGCTAACTTTATTCCCGTTGCCGAAGAAAGCGGCCTGATTAATATAATAGGTGAATTTGTTTTGCGTAGCGCCTGTCAGCAAACACGGGAGTGGCAACTAGCCGGCCTTCCACAGATTAAAATATCAGTTAACTTATCTGCCTGCCAAATGCAATCAAATCTACCAGAATCTGTTTCAACAATCCTTCAGGAAACCATGCTTGATGCAAAATTTCTTGAACTGGAATTAACGGAAAACATATTGCTTGAAAATGTGGATAAAACCATCTCCATACTGGAGGAAATAAATTCAATGGACGTTAGTGTATCCATTGATGATTTTGGTACAGGCTATTCTTCTTTAAGTTATTTACAGCGCTTGCCAATTAGCACATTAAAAATTGACCGTTCTTTTTTAAATGATGTAAAACATAAAGACGATGATGCGCCTATTATTACCACAATCATTGGCATGGCCAAAAATCTTCAACTCAATGTTATTGCCGAGGGTCTGGAAACAGAGCAACAGCTGGCGTTTTTAAAACGGCATCATTGTGATCAGGCTCAGGGCTATTATTTTAGTCGCCCCTGTGATGTTGAGCGTTTTACTGAAATTCTTCAGGCCGATAAATTGCCTGATGTGCTGGTGGGGTAGGTTTAATATCCGCAAATAACAGCCGTTGTATTTGCGGATATTATATAAAGCATTTAACGTCTAGGCTGTCTGAGCCTGGCGAAGACTCCGCGCTGTTTCCACCATATTCGCCAGCGCCTGTTCAACCTCCGGCCAGTTACGGGTTTTTAATCCACAATCCGGGTTCACCCATAATTGCTCCGCCGGAATGCGACTGGCGGCTTTTTGCATTAATGATTCCATTGCCTGAGTATCCGGAATATTCGGTGAGTGAATATCATACACACCCGGGCCTATATCGTTTGGATAATTAAAGTCTTCAAACGCATCCAACAATTCCATGGCCGAGCGCGATGTTTCAATGGTTATCACATCCGCATCCATATTGGCAATGGCGGGCATAATGTCATTAAATTCCGCATAACACATGTGGGTGTGTATCTGGGTTTTATCTGCAACACCGGCGGCCGAAATTCTAAAGGCTCGTACCGCCCAATCCAGATATTCCTGCCAATCACTTTGCCGTAAAGGCAGGCCTTCACGAATCGCCGGTTCATCAATTTGAATCAGTTTGATACCAGCGTCTTCCAGATCCAGAACCTCATCGCGAATTGCCAGGGCAATTTGTGTACAGGTTTCCGAGCGGGACTGATCATCCCGCACAAACGACCATTGTAAAATAGTAACCGGCCCGGTCAGCATACCTTTTACCGGCTTGTCCGTCAGGGACTGGGCATATTCACTCCAGGCCACCGTCATGGCATGGGGGCGACTCACATCCCCGTAAATAATCGGCGGCTTGACGCAACGGGAGCCATAGGACTGCACCCAGCCATTGCGGGTAAAGGCAAAGCCATTGAGTTGCTCACCAAAATATTCCACCATGTCATTGCGTTCCGGTTCCCCGTGCACCAGCACATCCAGCCCCAGCTCTTCCTGCTTTTTAATGGCAAAGGCGATTTCTTCGCGCATTCTGGCTTTATATTCTTCACTGGAAATTTTGCCCTGTTTAAACTGCAAACGTAGCTGACGAATTTCCGTGGTTTGCGGGAAGGAGCCAATGGTGGTGGTCGGGTAGGCGGGCAGATTCAGCTGAGCCTGCTGGGCTTTTTTGCGCAGCGCAAATTCGCTGTTTCGATTGACCATGGCTTCGGTGATATCCTTCACCCGCTGTTTGACCGCATCCACATGAATACGGCTGGATGTTTGCCGGCTGGTAATCGCCTGTTGATTGTCCTCTAAAGCCTTGGTGACATCCCTGCCCTGTAGTGCATCTCCCAGCAGCTTTAATTCATGGAGTTTTTGCACCGCAAAAGCCAGCCAGTTTTTTAGCTCAGCATCCAGTTGATCTTCAGAGTCCAGATCCACCGGGGTGTGTAGCAGGGAGCAGGATGGCGCCAGCCACAAACGCTCGCCCAGTTGCTGCAATGGCTGTTTTAAATCCACCAGCCATTTATTGAGATCGGTTTTCCAGATATTACGACCATCAATTACACCTGCCGATAATATTTTTTCATCTCCCAGTGCTTCGATAACCGGAATAAGCTGGGCCGGGGCGCGCACCGCATCAATATGTAAACCGACTACCGGCAGATCACAGGCGATTTGCAGATTGTCCTGCAGAGCGCCGAAATAGGTGGCCAGTAAAATATTGATTTTTGACTGACTTAATTGTTCATAGACCTTTTTGAATGCCTGTTTCCAGTCTTCCGGCAAATCCAGTACCAGAATCGGCTCATCTATCTGCACCCATTCCACCCCCTGAGCAGACAGTTTTTCCAGTATCTGTTGATATACGGGAAGCAGCCTGTCCAGCAAATCCAGTTTATTAAAGTCCTCGCTCCGGCATTTGCCCAGCCACAACCATGACAAAGGCCCCAGAATCACGGGCTTGACCCTGTAGCCCAGAGCCTGTGCTTCTGCCACCTCATCAAACAACTTGCTGCTGGACAGGCTGAAATTCTGATCCTTATCCAGCTCGGGCACAATATAGTGGTAGTTGGTATCAAACCATTTGGTCATTTCACAGGCTGCTGCCGGCTCTCCCGATGGGGCGCGACCACGGGCCATACGGAACAGGGTATCCAAATCCACCTGGTCGCTAGAGAAATTAAACCGTTTGGGCACAGCACCCAGCAGACAGCTGGTATCCAGGGTGGTGTCATACCAGGAAAAATCCCCTACCGGCAATAAATCCAGACCGGCTTCATGTTGAATTTGCCAGTGTTTTTTACGCAGCTCTGCGCCGGTTTTTTCCAGTGTTGGCTGATCGATATCACCCTTCCAGTAGGATTCAACCGCCTTTTTCAGCTCCCGGTTATGACCAATACGGGGAAAGCCCAGATTATGTAATTGCATTGTTTTCTCCAGATAATTAACTTGCGGAGAGTTTGGGGCAGGCTTATGATTGAATCAATTTCATATTAATCATATAAAACATGAATTAGATTCATGTTGGAGTTGTCATGTTTCTGGAAATCCGCCACCTGCGCAGTTTACAGGCCATTTATGAAACCGGCAGTCTGGCCCAGGCTGCGGAGCGCTTATGCGTTACCCAATCGGCCCTGTCCCACCAGATAAAATCCCTTGAGCATTATTTTGATGTGCCCCTGTATTTGCGCAAACACAAACCCCTGCGACTCACAACGGCCGGAGAACAGCTGTTGCAACTGGCTCAACAAATACTGCCGCAGATGGCGAAGGCAGAATCCCGTCTGCGACAACTGGCCGGTGGCGAAACCGGGCGCCTGCATATTGCGGTGGAATGTCATAGCTGTTTTGAATGGCTGATGCCCACCCTGGATGTCTATCGTCAGCAATGGCCGGATGTGGAAGTGGATATTCGTCTGGGAATGAGTTTTGATCCGGTGCCGGCCTTATCCAGAGGTGAGGTGGATCTGGTGATTACATCGGATCAACAAAATGTTGATGGGATTATATTTAAACCCCTGTTTGATTTTGAAGCCCGAGCGGTATTACCCAATAATCATCCCTTATGCAAAAAAGCCTATATCGAAGCCGATGATTTTAAACATGAAACCCTGCTGATATACCCGGTTGAGCAAAGCCGTCTGGATATTTTTAATAAACTGCTAAATCCTGCGGGAATAACGCCTGCGCAAATTCGTCAGGTAGAACTGACCATGATGATTTTACAACTGGTCGCCAGCCATCGGGGTATTGCCGTATTGCCCGACTGGTTATTAAGTGATTTTGTTGCCCGCCAGTACATTACATCAAAGCCCCTGAGCAAACAGGGAATGAAAGGGACTTTATTTGCAGCTGTGCGGGAATCAGAAATTGATGCAGCTTATATGCAGGCCTTTTTACAGCTTTCCATGAAAAAGCCCTGTTTATAAAACAATTTATCTTTTTATTGATCCATCTAGTCGTTTAAGCCTTTATATATAGTATATTACAACATCCTAATTTACCCATATAAGGCAGGAATAATGAAGAAAATTTTATTACTATCCAGTTTGCTACTAACCTCTCCCTTACTACAGGCCAATGATACCTCCCACTGGTCTTATTCTGGACATGCAGGCCCACAACACTGGGCTGAACTTAGCACTGATTATGCATCCTGTGCGGGCCTAAATCAGTCTCCAATTAATCTTACCGGTTTTATTGAAGCTGATTTAAAACCCATTGATTTTTCCTACCAGCCGGGGGGTTATCAGTTTATTAATAATGGTCATACGGTACAGATCAATTATAAAAAGGGCAGCTCAATTAAAATAGACGGTATTGATTTTAATCTGCTGCAGTTTCATTTCCATGTACCCAGTGAAAATCATATCAATGGCAAGTCTTATCCAATGGAAGCCCATTTTGTACACGCTGATACAAACGGTAATCTGGCCGTTGTGGCTTTAATGTTTGAGGAAGGCAAAAAAAATAAAGAGCTGGCCAAAGCCTGGAAATATATGCCTGAGTCAGAGGGCGATAAAAATAAGCTAAATCCCCTGATTGATGCTAATGCTGTATTACCGGCTAATCGTGATTATTATCGCTTTAATGGTTCATTAACAACACCACCCTGTACCGAAGGGGTTCGCTGGTTTGTTATTAAACAGACTGCCAGTATCTCCAAAGAGCAGCTGAAAAAAATTAAACATGCTCTGCATCATCAAAATAACCGACCCATACAGGCAACCCATGCACGAGCTGTTTTAAAATAAATTTAATGCCATAAAAAACCCCGCTTAAGCGGGGTTTTTTAGCGAGTTTAAAACCTTTATCAAGCTAATCCTCTTCATCTTCCTGACATTCTTTAAAGACGCGAGCGGAGCAATCTTCGCAGATATTTTTATCCAGATGATTATATATATAGGTAATCGCTCGGCGCTTACGATCAAAGAAGTGATCATTACCTATTTTCTGCACAAAGCAGCCACGACTGATAAAGTCATAAACGCTGGCATTCAAACCGGTAAAGTATAAACCCCCACCCAGTTTCTTAAGGCGATTGGCTTCCGTCACCAGCATTTCAGCGCCACTTAAATCAATAAAGTTAACGCCTGTACAAACGATCAAAATATTATTTATTTTTTCATTTTCAACGATATGATTGAGTCGATTTTGTACATGGTTTAATGAACCAAAATAAATCGACATATCGATACGAATAATTTTTAACTGAGGACACTGGTTTAAAGGCTTAACCTGTATATCCGTCAGTGTTCTCTTATTTCGTCGCTCATCATAATCTGGCGCCAGTGTAATAATTTCCGGCGTGGATGTACGAGCCAGGAATAAAACCAGTGACAGAATTACACCCAGATAAATCGCAAACTCCAGCTCCAGGAACAGGGTTGAGAAGAAGGTAACCAGCAGTACACTACTTTCTGATTTACTGTTCTTCAAAATCATTTTGATATGATGAAAATCAATCAGGTTATAAGCCACCAGTAAAATAACACCACCCATGGCCGCTACTGGCAAATAAGCGGTTAGTGGTGCAATCAGTAATACAATCAACATTAGGAAGATGGCAGCAAAAATAGCAGACATAGGTGTTTGCGCACCGGCCGTATAGTTAACACCAGAGCGGGTAAAAGAACCGGAACCTGCATAACTGGAAAAGAAACTACCCACAATATTGGATAAGCCCTGGCCGATAAATTCCTGATTGGCATCAATGCGCTGATTAGATTTTGCCGCAACAGATCGACTAATGGATACCGCTTCAATCAAACCTAACAGAGCAACCGCAAAGGCTTCTGGCGCCAGTTCCTGAATAGTTTCAAATGAAAAATCCGGCATGGATGGAGGTGGCAACTGGGATGGAATCTCACCCACCAGGGCAATACCACTGGCTTCACCACCCAGGAAAATAGCAACAAAACTGCCCACAATCAGGGCAACCAGCAGATTTGGTATTTTCGGCGTAAAACGTTTTATTAACAGCGCGATGACAATACTGCATATAGCCACAATAAAGACATTCACATTCATGCTGCCAAAATTGGTTCCTATATCAATCCAGGTATGTAAAAACGATTCACCCTTGGGAACATGAATACCAAATATATTTTTCATCTGACTGGTGGCAATCAAAATAGCCGCACCGGCTGTAAAACCGATAACCACCGTATGGGATACAAAATTAACCAGGCTACCCAGGCGCCCCAGACCAAAGGCCAGCTGATAAACACCTGCCAGGAAAGTCATGGTTAATGCCATGGTAATAAATTCCGGCGAACCCACTTCCGCATGTTTGCTTACTGCCGAAAATATAACGATTGAAATTGCCGTAGTCGGCCCCGATATTAAATGCCGTGAAGAGCCGAATAATGCGGCAATAATCGGCGTTACCATGGCCGTGTATAAACCATATTCCGGTGGCAGACCGGCAATGGTTGCAAATGCTACGCCCTGGGGCAAAACAATAATCGCGCCGGTAATACCGGCAATCATATCGGCTTTTATGGTCTCCCGGTTTACCAGGTGTAACCAGCCTAAAAATGGGAAAATAGCCTGTAAATTCATCTGCTCTTCTTTGGTCAGTGTTTTAGAGGGCGCGAATTATATCATAAAAGCCTTATATATGCTTGACTTTATAGGGTCTATCAGGCAGAAGATTCTCTCGCTCCAGGTTTTCTAACCGATAAATTTTATCCCCGAACAAAATAACACCGTATAATTCATCCCATCTGAAACAAAACCGGTTTCCCCATGAAATACAAAGACCTGCGTGATTTTATTGCTCAACTGGAAGAAAAGGGTGAATTGAAACGGATCAGGGTGGAAGTCGACCCTTACCTGGAAATGACCGAAATCTGCGACCGCACCCTGCGCGCTAAAGGCCCGGCACTATTATTTGAAAAGGTCAAAGGCTCGAATGTACCGGTACTGGCCAATTTGTTCGGCACCCCCCGGCGGGTGGCCATGGGCATGGGCGAGGAATCGGTGGAAGCTCTCCATGAAGTGGGTAAACTACTGGCCTTTTTAAAAGAGCCGGAGCCACCCAAAGGCATGAAGGATGCCTGGGAAAAGCTGCCAATTTTTAAGCAGGTACTGAATATGTCCCCCAAAGAAGTCAACCGGGCGGCCTGTCAGAAGGTGGTGATTGAAAAGGATGATGTGGATCTGGGGCAGATTCCGGTACAAACCTGCTGGCCGGGAGATGCGGCGCCGCTGATTACCTGGGGACTGGTGGTAACC
>JALTRC010000505.1:630-8448 GCA_026998145.1 Gammaproteobacteria bacterium | reverse complement strand
ATTTTTGTTATCGATGGCTCCCGCCGTTCCAGCCACGGCAATGCCTATTTTTCCGGCTTTGGCAAAAACAAGCGCATTGTATTTTACGACACATTGTTAAAATCTCTGGATGACGACGAACTGGAAGCGGTGCTGGCTCATGAGCTGGGACACTTTAAACGCAAACACATTGTCAAAGGCATGGCACTGACCATGGCCAGCACCCTGGTAGGTCTGTGGATACTGGCCTGGCTCATGGATAAAGACTGGTTTTATCAGGCCTTTGGTATCAGCACCCCATCCACCTATATTGCCCTGCTGATATTTGCCCTGATTGCCCCGGCCTTCACCTTTTTCCTCGGGCCGCTAATGAGTATGCTGTCCCGCAAAAATGAATTTGAGGCCGATGAGTTTGCCGCCCAGCAAAGTGATGCCAAACACTTGATTCGTGCGCTGGTGAATATGTATAAAGAAAATGCCAGCACGCTGACACCTGATCCTTTATACTCGACCTTTTATGATAGCCACCCCCCGGCACCTGTGCGTATTGCGCACCTTGAAAGTCTCTGAGGAGTCTGTAATGAAAAAAATAATCGCCATACTCAGCCTGACACTGGCCAGCAGTTCCCTGGCTTTTGCCAAACAGGACCCGGTACTGGCCCACGGTAAAAAGCTGCACAATGAGCGCTGCACCAAATGCCATACGGATGAAGTCTATACCCGTAAGGATCGCCAGGTTAAAACCCTGCGCGCCCTGTCCAATCAGGTGAATAACTGCATGAAAGGTGCAGCCAAAGCCCAGTGGACACCTTCTGAAACCAACTCGGTTATCGAGTACCTTAATACCAACTACTACAAGTTCTAACCCTTTTGGCTAAGCGGCGAATTTCCCAGCAGCAAAAGCGGCGCATTGCCGACATTCAGCAGCAACGTCGCCGCAAGGCCAAAGCCAACTCCCAGCAAAAAATCCAGCAACTTTCCGGTCAGGGACTTGGCCCGGAGCAAAGCGGCCAGATTATCAGCAATTTTGGCCAGCGCCTGATTGTAGAAGATGACCAGCAGCAGCTTTTTCGCTGCGTGGCCCGACAGAATCTGGGGGCGCTGGTCTGTGGGGACAAGGTCATCTGGCAGCAGGCCGGTGACGGAGAAGGGGTGATTGTGGCACTGGAACCACGAAAGTCCCTGCTGCAAAAACCCGGCTTTGGCGGCAAGCTCAAACCCATGGCCGCCAATATCGACCAGATTGTGATTGTCTCCTCCCTGCAGCCGGAGCCGAATGCCTATTTGATTGATCGCTATCTGGTGGCCGCCGAAAACCTGCCGGCCGCGCCCATTATTCTGCTCAATAAAATCGATTTGCTCAGTGAGGAAAACCGCCAGCAAATTGCCCGGCTGGAAGCGGAATATCAGCATCTGGGCTATCCCATTATCAGGGCCAGCAATGTCAGCGATGAAGGTTTTGATGAGCTGCATGAGCAGCTTAAAAACAAAACCAGTATTTTTGTCGGTCTGTCCGGGGTGGGCAAATCCTCGCTGATTATGCACCTGCTGCCGGAGCATGATATTCGCATTGGCGATTTATCCAGCGCCACCGGCGAAGGCAAACACACCACCACCAGCTCCATGCTCTACCATCTGAGCTGTGGCGGCCAGCTAATTGATTCCCCGGGGGTGCGGGATTTTGGTCTGTGGAATACATCCGCCGATGATATTCTCTATGGTTTTAAGGAGCTGCGCCCCTTTATCGGCCACTGCAAGTTCTCCAACTGCTCCCACAAGCATGAGCCGGGCTGCGCCATTCTGGCCGCCCGGGATGCCGGTAAAATATCCCCCCAGCGCTTCCAGCATTATCAGAAAATGCGTCAGGAATACGCCCTTTAGTCCATCGTTTTTCATCCATAGCAACTTCCCCATGTAAGCATCACAAGGACGGCCGAATAGAGTATAATCCCGCCCCATTTACAATTATCCAAAGCGACAGCCGGAATCATGGAAAAAACCTACACCCCCAGTGCTATTGAACAAAAGTGGTACCAAACATGGGAAGCCCAGGGCTATTTTGCTCCCCGTGAAGATGACACGGACAGCAACAGCTACTGCATTATGATTCCGCCCCCCAATGTCACCGGCACCCTGCACATGGGGCACGCCTTCCAGGACACCATTATGGATGCCCTGACCCGCTACCACCGCATGAAGGGAGACAACACCCTGTGGCAGCCCGGCTGTGACCATGCAGGCATCGCCACTCAGATGGTGGTGGAGCGCCAGCTCAATGCAGCCGGTCAAACCCGTCATGATCTGGGCCGTGAAAAGTTTATTGAAAAAGTCTGGGAGTGGAAGGAACATTCCGGCGGTGAAATCACCCGCCAGCTACGCCGCATGGGCACCTCTTTAGACTGGGAGCATGAACGCTTTACCATGGATGAAGGCCTGTCTGAGGCGGTGCAGAAAGTCTTTATCCAGCTTTATAAAGAAGGCCTGATTTACCGGGGCAAGCGTCTGGTGAACTGGGACCCGGTGCTGCACACGGCGGTTTCCGATCTTGAGGTGATTTCCGCAGAGGAATCCGGCCATCTGTGGCATTTCCGTTATCCGCTGAGCGATGGCTCCGGCCATCTGGTGGTCGCCACCACCCGCCCGGAAACCATGCTGGGGGACTCCGCCGTTGCCGTACACCCGGATGATGAGCGTTATCAGTCACTGATTGGCAAAACCATTACCCTGCCGCTGGTGGGCCGTGAAATTCCTATTATTGCCGATGATTATGTGGATATGGAATTTGGTACCGGCTGCGTCAAAATCACCCCGGCCCATGATTTCAATGATGCGGAAATGGGGCAGCGTCATAATCTGCCCCGGTACAATATTCTCACGGTGGATGCCTGCATCAATGACGAGGCGCCGGAAAAATACCGGGGCTTTGACCGCTACGAAGCCCGCGACATGATTGTTCATGACCTGGATGAGCTGGGGCTGCTGGAAAAAGTGGAAGACCACAAGCTGATGGTGCCACGGGGGGATCGATCCGGCAGTGTTATTGAGCCATTCCTTACGGATCAGTGGTATGTAAAAGTAGCACCACTGGCAGAGCCGGCAGTTGCTGCGGTTAAGGAAGGCCGCATCAAGTTTGTGCCGGAAAACTGGGATAAAACCTATTACGAATGGATGAACAATATCCAGGACTGGTGCATCTCCCGGCAAATCTGGTGGGGCCATCGCATTCCCGCCTGGTACGATGAAGCCGGCAATGTGTATGTGGGCGCAAACGAAGATGCTGTGCGCCGGGAACATAATCTGGCCGATGATGTGAAGCTGAGTCAGGACGAAGATGTGCTGGATACCTGGTTTTCCTCTGCCCTCTGGCCATTCTCCACCCTGGGCTGGCCTGAGCAAACCCAACGATTGAAACAGTTCTACCCCACCAGCGTACTGGTAACCGGCTTTGATATTATTTTCTTCTGGGTGGCCCGCATGATTATGATGGGGCTGAAGTTTATGGACGGAGAAGTGCCCTTCAAGGAGATTTATATTCACGGTCTGGTGCGGGATGCGGAAGGCCAGAAAATGTCCAAGTCCAAGGGCAATGTACTGGACCCGATTGATTTAATCGATGGCATTGATCTGGAATCTCTGGTGAAAAAACGCACCGGCGGTTTAATGCAGCCGAAAATGGCCGCCAAGATCGAAAAGGCCACCCGCAAGCAATTCCCCGATGGCATCCCCGCCTTTGGCACAGATGCCCTGCGCTTTACCTTTGCGGCTCTGGCCTCAACCGGCCGGGATATTCGTCTGGACATGCACCGCATCGAGGGCTATCGCAATTACTGCAATAAGCTCTGGAATGCCAGCCGCTATGTGCTGATGAATACGGAAGATCAGGACACGGGCATCGAGGGTGGTGATATCGAACTTTCCATCGGGGATCGCTGGATTCTATCCCGCCTGCAGGATGTGGAAAGCAAGGTGGCCGAACATATCGACAACTACCGTTTCGATATGGCCGCTAAAGACATTTATGCCTTTGTATGGGAAGACTATTGCGACTGGTATCTGGAACTGTCCAAACCGGTGCTGTTAAAAGATAGCTTTAACGATGCTCAAAGGCGCGGCACCCGCCGCACACTGGTGCAGGTGCTAGAAACCATCCTGCGCATCAATCATCCCTTGATGCCTTTTATTACCGAGGAGCTGTGGCAGACCCTTGCGCCTCTGGCAGGCGTGTCTGGCGATACCATTATGTTGCAACCCTTCCCGGTTGCAGACGAGACATTAAAAGATGTAGAGGCGGAAGCCGAGCTGGAATGGATGAAGCAGTTTATTATCGGCGTGCGCAAAATTCGCTCGGAGATGGATATTCCACCGGGCAAAAAGCTCGCCATTCTGCTGCAAAATGCCAGTGATAAAGATAAACAGCGTTATGAGAATAACGAAGTGTTTATCAAGTTCCTCGCCAAGCTGGAACAGGTGGACATACTGGCCGATAGGGAAACCGCACCGGAATCGGCCACCGCACTGGTGGGCGAAATGAAACTGCTGATTCCCCTGGCCGGACTGATTGACAAGGATGCAGAACTGGCCCGATTGAACAAGGAAATCGGCAAGCTGGAAAGCAATCTGGAAAAGAGCAATGCCAAGCTGAACAACCCCAACTTTGCCGACAAGGCGCCGGAAGCGGTGGTCAATAAAGAACGGGAACGGGTGGCGGAAATGGAAACCGCATTAAAGCAGTTGCAGGAGCAGGCGGAGAAAATTTCTGCGCTGTAAAACTTGACGCGAAGACGCGAAGGACGCGAAGTTTGTTTTTGACGCAGAGGCACAGAGGCACAGAGAAAAGCATATTCAGGCTGTTATATGTCATTCCGGACATAGCGCAGCGTAGTTCCGGAATCCAGCTGTAGGTCGGCGTTAGGCGCCTTTTGCCGTAACCCGACAATAACTGTTTTTGACGCAGACGCAGAGAAAAGCATATTCAGGTTGTTATATGTCATTCCGGACATAGCGCAGCGTAGTTCCGGAACCCGGTATCTTCGCATACACTCTGGATTCCGGCCTTCGCCGGAATGACACCTATAATCATACTGCGTACGACAGCATAAACAAGCCAGGATAAGTAGCTGACAATCTGATAAATTGACTATGCAATCCGTTTGAAATCATGCCAGACAGAGGTCAATTTCGTAATGAATGATTACATTGATTTTTGCTCCTATGTGGAAACTTCCAATAAAGCTCAAACCCCCGATGAGCTATTTGAATGCCTGGATAGCTACTCTTCTCAATTGGGCCTGAACCGTGTCCTCTTCAGCCTTATGACAGATCACCCCTCTATTAACCAACAAGCGGGACATGGGGTGGTTCGTAGTTATCCAGAAGACTGGATGGCATATTATTTTGAAAAAGGCTATGAAAATATCGACCCGGTCAGACGATATGTAACAAGCTGGTATGACGGGCCTTTTTTCTGGGACCAGCTAGAACATGTCTATCGCCTGTCGAAAAAGGAGAAACAGGTGCTCGATGAAGCCAGGGAGGCGGGGCTGTTGGATGGGATTGCCGTGCCACTACACGGATTGGGTGGAGAAGTAGCCGGTATGGGATTTGCCAGCAGCGACGGCGGTGTGGAGCTTGACAAGAACAAGCTTTCACTGATCAATGCCATGGCTCACCAGTTCAATCTGGTCTACAGAAGCATTATCAGTCAAGGAAAGGATACACGGATTTCAGTACCCCGTATCACTCACCGGGAAAAGGAAGTACTCAACTGGGTAGCCACCGGAAAGAGCAATTGGGAAATCGCAAAAATCCTCTCTGTTTCTGAACATACCGTCGATTTTCATTTGCGAAACATCTTCAGGAAACTGCAAGTCAACTCCCGGATTACCGCCGTTGTGAAGGCAATCAGGTTAAATCTGATCACACCCTTCTGAGCCTTACTTTTATAGAACCCCGCTACCTCACCAGCTTTTTATTAACTCCAGTGAGTTGTGGTTGTGCCCCCTTATATGAGGAATTCCTGCTCTGCGATTTCCTACGAAAATACGTAGCTTGAAGTAGTATTTTGGGTATTGTAGCCTGATTCTGAAAATTGATAATGAATGCCTTTTAATGGGGTGCAAAATGAAAAAAAGGGGCTTCACATCCATATTGTTTGGTGCAATCACTATGGTGCTCACCGCCTGTGGGGGAGGTGGCGCATCGAACACTGAAACCAGTGCAACTCAACCCAACATTCCAGGTAATAGTTCAGAAACATCAGCTTTTATACAGGCTCCCTTTTGTAACGAGGGTTATAGCCTTGCAAAAGGGGATATTGATGGCGATGGCGACATCGACCTGGTCGGTAATTGCGTCTTCCTGAATCAGGGTGATGGCAACTTCCTTATTGGTATGTCCGGACTAAGAGAACCAGAAAGTGTAACACTGGGTGATATAGATGCTGATGGGGATCTTGATCTGGTGGCTGGCTATTCATCTTACAGTACAGTTTCGCTCAATGATGGTAATGGTAATTTTGTCGATACCGATCAAATATTATTAAACCAGACCGGCTCACAATCATTGACTCTGCCG
Source organism: Gammaproteobacteria bacterium (assembly GCA_026998145.1). GTDB lineage: Bacteria > Pseudomonadota > Gammaproteobacteria > SZUA-229 > SZUA-229 > JALTRC01. The sequence continues at coordinate 1,896 of JALTRC010000505.1, read as the reverse complement.
CTATCTGCAGGCAGATTAGTGGATATCGATGGTGACAAAGACCTTGATCTACTGGCCGTACACAGCGCCGGCGATATGACCATGATTTTTCTGAATGATGGCAAAGGGGTGTTTTCAGACAGCGGCCAGACCATTCCCGGGGCAACCAGCCTGGAGGTCGGTGATGTCGATGGTGATGGAGACATGGATTTGCTGACGGGTAATCTATATTTAAATGACGGCCGGGGAAATTTTAATGACAGTGGCCAAATAGTTGGAGATCAACAGGTACAAGTTCAAGCACTCGCTGATCTTGATGGTGATGGTGACCTGGATCTTGCTATGGCAAGAAATAAGAGTCTCGCAGATATCTCTGGTGTAAACCGCATTTATTTCAACGATGGCAAAGGAACATTTTCCGACAGCATGCAACAACTTGGTAACTCGAACACCTACGGTTTGACACTTGGTGATATCGACAATGATGGTGATATAGATCTCATTTCCGGTAACAATCTTGATAACGGAACCGAGATATTTCTTAATGATGGAAAAGGAAAATTTATCAACAGTGGACAAAACCTTGGCCTCATCTCCGATATCAATGTCGCATTTGACCGGACGGTTCTGTTGGCAGACCTGGATGGTGATGGCGACCAGGATCTTGTAGCCGCAGCAATTGGTAAAGGGTTTGTTCGGACTTATTCCAATGATGGTACTGGGGCATTCACGAAAACCCATGTCTTCGATGGCGCAATGACGAAGGACATTGCCCTCGCTGATCTCGATGGTGACGGAGATCTTGATGCCGTGCTTGGTAACTACCTGCAACAGTCAGGCTTTGAGTTCGGCAAGCCCGACAGAATCCTTATCAATGATGGTGGCGGCAACTTTAGACGCCTTGAAAAGGAACTGGGAAATGCCGTTACAAGAGCCATCGCAGTCGCTGATATAGACTCGGATGGCGACCTGGATATTGCAAGCGGTGGTTGCAGTGGCTCAAATCTCGTGTCCATTTATCACAATGATGGAACAGCCAGTTTTACTGACAGCGTCCAGGATATTGGTGATGACCCAACGTACAATGACTGTCTCAATGACCTGGCTTTTGCCGATCTGGATGGAGATGGGGATCAGGATATCGCGACCGGAAACGCTGCTCATAGTCATGTCTATCTCAATGCCGGTGATGGCACTTTCACGGATAGTGGCTTAAACCTGAGCGCAGCCAAGTCCATCGCATTAGCCGATGTGGATAATGATGGCGATATGGACTTCATCACCGAT
>JALTRC010000505.1:0-620 GCA_026998145.1 Gammaproteobacteria bacterium | reverse complement strand
GTACTGGAAGACACCGATAAAGATGGTGACCTTGATGTAGTTCTGGGCCGATATTATGGCAGCGTAGTGTTCCTCAATAATGGCAGCGCAGAGTTTACCGAAGATGTATCATATAATGACAAATGGACAAATAGTATTGCTGTTGGAGATGTGAATGGTGATGGCGCCAAAGACCTTTTATTTGCAGGAGACATCGGTGGCTACCTCCAACTGGGTCGCTAAGCTGGTATGACAATTGCCGAAGGTGCACAGCTTGATGTGAAAAGTTTATTTTTGACGCAGAGGCACAGAGGCGCAGAGAAAAGCATATTCAGGTTGTTATATGTCATTCCGGACATAGCGCAGCGTAGATCCGGAATCCAGTATCTTCGCATACACTCTGGATTCCGGCCTTCGCCGGAATGACAGCATTGAGTATTCGAAGTTGTCTCAAACACGAAAAACCTCCGTGCCTCTGCGCCTCTGTGTCAAAAAACACCCAAAAAACTTCGCGTCAAAATAAAAACCATGACAAACCTATCCCACATCATCGCAAAATGGCATCACCCAAACTTCCCCAAACTATGTAAACAGACACTGGAAAGCCTGCCATCTGGCAGTCTGCCTCTGGAAAAAGCCAC
>JALTRC010000504.1 GCA_026998145.1 Gammaproteobacteria bacterium | reverse complement strand
CTGAAGTATTCGCACCTATAATGGCAACACCTTCATGGAACCATTGATAATTGACCACTGCCTGCGGATTTCCAACCACTACCTGCAGGCTTAATGTGTCGCCTTCCTGATAGCGGCCACTGGCAGGTTGTTCAATAATTTCAACAAGTGCAGGTAATGGATTAACGCTTACCGTGGCGATATTGGACTCTGTTTCAGCCCGTGAATTTTTAATCGCAACTTTATAACTGGCTGCATCAGTAGCCTGTAGATTATTTAAAAATAATTTAGCTTCAACCTCACCCTGCAATAACACATTATTTTTATACCACTGATAGGTAGGCAATGGGAATCCATCGGCAAGTACAGACAACACAATATCCTGCCCTTCAAATGCAGACACCGACTGCGGTTGCTGAATAAAGGCTGGCACTGTAGTTGGTTTGATCTGGAAATTTGCTGTGGCAATCTCACTATCAAAATATCCATTCTTCATTGCTTTGGCTCGCAATGTCGCACTTTCCGTTAATATAAATGGAGCAGAATATAAATTTGAATTTTCTGTTGGCTCTGAGCCATCTAATGTGTAATACACTTTTGCATTGACGGTAGCGGAACTTAAACTTACCTTCACCTGATCAACAAAGCGCCCATTGGCGGGTGTGACTACTGGTGTTGCCGCCACAAAATTAAAGCGGGCGCTGGCAATACCACTGGCGCTGAATCCTGTTTGCAGTGCCTGTGCCTTCAAGGTTGTATTGCCATCGAGGGTAATACCATTAAAGCGATTGTAATTGGCCGTTATGTACGGATAGGCATGAGGGTCTGAGCCATCGGTTGTGTAATAACGCTGTGGTGTACCGGCATTATCCGGCGTTGTTTCACCCGTGATTCTGACATTAACCGCATTATTGAATGTACCACCATTGGGTTCAAACTGAGGGAAATCCACCGTTCCAGCAGGCGCGCTCACGCTTATATTGATAAATTTTGTCAGGCTTGGTGCAGACACACCCGTGGGATCAAATGCTTTCACGGCAATAAACCAGTCACCTTCTGTTAAGGTAATTGGGCTGGTGTACAGTGTGCTGCTTGATGTGGGTTCAACATATACACTGTTTAAAACCTGGGTATATCGTATTTCGGCATTTTCATCAAAACTTTGCATGCTCAACTGAATTTGATCAACAACATTAATACTATTGGCGGGCGTGAGAACCGGCTCGGCCAGATTATCGCTGCCATCAATATTCCATACATTGTATTGTTTACTCACTATCTCACTTTGTGGAATACCGAGCTGATATGCCACTGCTCTTATGGTGTATTGCCCCTGCGTTAATGTGATTGGCCCTGTGTATTTTGTGGATGTGTAATCCGGCGCTTCACCGTTTATGGTGTAGTAAATACTGGCACCTGTATCGGCACTTAAACTGACATCCACCGAACCCTGAAAATCCTGCCCAAGAGGGAAGAAAGCAGGCGCATTTTGCGTGGCTGTAATCACAAATGTTTCTTCTACAACAGCACTGCCTTGCGCGCCATCTTTAAATGCCGCCGCTCGAATAATCTGCGTTGGATCACCCGTAAATGGCGCCTGCAAAGTAAAGGGCTGTGAATACAAATGGCTACGGCTGTCATTAGGATCATTACTGGGGTCTATTTCAGACCCCGGTGTATTGATGGTGTAATAAATATCAACATTTGCATCGGCATGGGACATTGTGATTTCCGGTAGAACATCAAATGTTCCACCCGCCGTAATTTCTGGCGGTGTTAGCACCACATTGAAATTGGTAATTAATTGAGGTGAAACAAAACGGACACAGTTTTCATCGCCAACGGAATCCTCCCCTGTCTGCAGCATAAACATTTGTTGATACAAACCGCATTCAGAAGCAATCAACATTTTTTTATTATGATTCTGCCATTCATTATCGCCATCAAGTGTGCGGATAAATCCCAGCATTGCATTGGCCGCAGGCGTGCTGGTTAATGTATCAGTACAGCTCATAGATTGCGCACACAGGCTGTTATACAAATCCACAATACCCTGTTCACTTAACAGCATCAGTTTAATCATATTGATGGTATTAAATGCCGGTGCAAATACATTTTCATCAAAACGCTCATTTAGATTCGTAGATCCTGTATCCGTCAGCCCCATTAGCTGATTTAAGCCCAGCAAATCAATACCCCGTGCTTTGCCATTAAGCGACAGGGCCGGATTATTCACTAATGTATTAATTTTAAGTTCGGGTTTTTCAAGCAACTCGATAAACTCATCACCGGTCATATTATTCAGTGTGAATACACGTACCAGTGCATCTAAAAATGCATCCCGTCCAGCGTCTTTTAAATTATCCACTATATCCGAAATGGCCTCGGGATAGAGCAGATCCATCAACTCGGCATTTTTAATTAAAAACGTGGAGGCGATATTGGTGCCGCCCATCATTTTCACAAAATACTGGTTACGATATATTTCCCAGCGATCAGCCAGAGCCTCTTTATCAATCATGTTTGGGGCATTAAATAACAATATCTTGCCAATATCATGTGACAATTGAGGCCAGGCCATCAGCCCTTCTTTTATATCATTGGCCCAATTACGAATATAAGTAATATAAGCGACTCTCGGTAATATATAACTGTTTTTGGCCAGTTCTTTAGCAGACAAATCCAGCGACATTTGCGACATGGAAACGACTTCGCAATTGTTGAATAAATTCGTATCCAACAGGCGATTAAGGCAGTCATCAAGCGCAGCTTTTAATGGTTCGATTTCATCATCAAAGGCTTTAACATCAGCATCATATTTATTGGTTTGTGCAACCAGTGCATTACGTAAACTTGAAAAATGTCGAGGAACTGAAACCGTGGTATATACATTATTCAGGGTATAATCACGGGGTAATTCAACCAGTAATTTTTTATGCA
>JALTRC010000503.1 GCA_026998145.1 Gammaproteobacteria bacterium | reverse complement strand
CATTGCTGTTCAGCTTGTAGTTAGCACTTACAAATGTGTAGTCATTGCCAGTTACATCTTCGGCTGCTTCATACTGGAAGCCCAGTACCAGTGCATCCATCTTGTAGCTGCCACCAACTTTCATAGCACTCTGGTTTACAACACCTGAATCCAGGTAATCAAAGAAAGCAGTGAATGCTTTAGCTTTGTAACGAACACCTAAACCCGTTGTTTCAGAACCGTTGCCTGTGAATGTTGTATTCACAACCATTTGCATACCGCCCATCTTGGGAGAGCTGTACTGCAAAGTTTTAGTCATACGACCACCGTCCTGGCCAGCACCTCGGTGCAGTGCAGACTGTAAGCCTAAACCACGAGCTTCGCCGTTTGTACGGTAGAAAGGATCAACTGTTTTACCAGTAGCCTTGTAGTTAGATGTCATAGTACCGAACTTAACTGTACCCATGCCACCTTTTAAGCCAACCCATTGGTCACGATCGGTAAGTGCGCCATTTGCATTACGAGTGCTTGGATCATACTGGTATTCGATTTTGAACAGCGCGCTCATGCCACCGCCCAGATCTTCTTTACCTTTGAAACCAAAAGCAGATGTGTTACTTCCCAGTGTCAGATCAGTGTTTTTTGTATCTGTCATTGTTAAGTGAACATTACCGTAAAATTTAGCATCGGCATTGGCAGCAAAAGATGAAACCAGACCGGCTGTAATCGCAATAGCGAGGAAACGTTTTTTCATTATGCAAGACTCCTGCATGTAGTTTATTATCATAGCTATGATTTAGTGTGGTCAAACAAAAAATCAGTGCTATTTATAAACAATTACACACTTAAGTCAACTTTTTTTTACAGTAATATAGACTCTATCGCCTAATAGGGTACATACATCTCCGTAAACCCCCTGTATTTTCAGGCTTTCTACAATAAATCGATAAACCTGACTTTTATGTCGATAAATATATTCATTTATCATTCAGTGAAAATACATCCCCTTCTGCCTCTTTCCTGGCGAACAAATCGCCTTATAAATCAAAAACAGAGCAATAAAAAAGGCCCACCTGATGGCGGGCCTTTTAAATCCGAAACCACCCACAAATGGAGTGGCGCAGATAAAACGCTTAACGCTTGGAGAACTGAGTCGCGCGACGTGCTTTACGCAGCCCCACTTTCTTACGTTCAACTTCACGTGCATCACGTGTTACAAAGCCTGCTTTACGCAGTGCTGGACGCAGGCTTTCATCATATTTCATCAGCGCACGGGTGATGCCATGACGGATGGCGCCAGATTGACCGGTGCTACCACCGCCTTTTACGGTGACATGAAAATCAAATTTATCACCCATCTCAACGACGTCCAGCGGCTGCTTAACGATCATAATGGATGTTGGACGACCAAAAAACTGCTCGATAGGCTTACCGTTTACCTTAATCTCACCACTACCCGCAGTCATAAATACTCGTGCGCTAGATGTTTTACGGCGACCTGTTGCGTAATACTGTGTTGCTGACATAAGAATTCCTACTATATTTCCAGCACTTTAGGCTGCTGGGCTGTATGTGTATGTTCGGGTCCTGCAAATACTTTCAGCTTGCGATACATGGCTCGACCGAGAGGGTTTTTAGGCAGCATGCCTTTTACGGCACGTTCAATAACCTGCTCAGGCTTCTTGGCGATCAGCTTTTCAAAGCTAATTGACTTAATGCCACCTACATAGCCTGTATGGCTGTAGTACATTTTATTCTTTTCTTTATTCCCGGTAACGCGAACTTTCTCGCAATTAACCACAACGATATAATCACCTGTATCAACGTGAGGCGTGTACTCAGCCTTATGCTTACCACGTAGACGACGGGCAATTTCAGTTGCCAGACGACCAAGTGTTAGACCATCGGCATCTACAACATACCAATCTCGCTTGACCGTTTCTGGTTTGGCACTGAATGTTTTCATGTTCTTTAAGTTCCTAAACAATGGATCGACATAAACGAAAGGCGGCACATAATACAGAAATTTACCCCGCGACACAAGCCTATTTAAGCGGCTTATTTCAATTCAGCCCGGTATTTTGCTGCTACGGGGGATATTGAGTTTAAATCGTTTTTTCAGGCAAAAAAAAAGCACGGTAGGGGGTACCGTGCTGAAAAATTTACCACCAAAGGAGGATGGAGGAGTCTCTTGCAAATCAAAGCATTCGCTGATTCACAACATAAGACTATTCTAATATAATTAGATTCATCATTGCAACCCTTTTTCACCACCTTAAAGCAGGCTCGGAAAGACTCGCAACTAGAGGCCGCGTATTTTAAGTGTGAAATGTGAGTTCATGAATTATTCAGATGTTTCTTAATAGCAACCTTTCTACCAACTCCCCTTTCACCAGATGCTGTTCAATAATTTCGTCTATATCCTGCTCATCAACGTAGGTATACCAGGTTTCCTGCGGATATATCACCAATACCGGCCCTTCAGCGCATCGATCAAGACAGCCCGCATTATTAATTCTGACCCCGCCTTTGCCAGACAAACCTAACTGTTTAATTCTGGATTTTGCATAAACCCTGACCTTTTCTGCCGAGGCCTGCCCACAACAGGGGTTTCCATCTTCACGCAGATTTGTGCATATAAATACGTGATATTTAAAATACGACATAGGCCATTACCTCCCAAGGATTTATAATAGCGCCTGATTTTTGAATTAAGGAAGCACGCCACACAGACCCCATGCAAAAATACCACTCGACAGGCCTCAATTGAACAAACATAACAGCCCGCCATCAGGAATAAACCTGTCTGCCATGGATCAATGTGTCCAGTGCGGCCTGTGTTCGGCTTATTGCCCGACTTATCAACTAAACCCACTTGAGGCAGAGTCCCCCCGTGGACGCCTTGCCATCATACAGTATGATGCCCAGCAAATTGCGCCT
>JALTRC010000502.1 GCA_026998145.1 Gammaproteobacteria bacterium | reverse complement strand
GGTGAAACGCTTTAATTTCGGCGCCAAAGAATCTGTGCCGGCGATTACCATTCTCTATCCTATCGACTTCCTGCCGGCTTCCTGAGGAGCTTGATGGAGGAATGTCTGGCCGGCCTTTTGGTGTTGCTGTTCGACCGGCTTTCTCGAAATGTCAAAATCCAAATATTTTTATAAAAAACATATATTTATTGTATATACTTGATGCTTAGTATAAGCATTGTATGAATGCGGCGTGTTTCACGTTCTAAAATTTGGCTAGCACCTATACTCTCCTGTTAAGGAATTGACAAAAGGAGACGTAGGCGTGTGTGGATAAAAAAGAATTAATTTAATGCAACAGGCAGTGACCCCAGTGAAGATGAAGGCTCGTTACCTGGCAGCAGCAATGCTAGCCGGTGCGAGTTTTTTACTGCCTGTTGAAAATGTGCTGGCGGCGGCCAGTTTAAGCCTGAGTACGGAATTTGTACCGGCGGATGCTGCCCGCCAGGCTGACCCCTATATGGATTCTGGCGGTAGCTGGAATGGGGGTGCAGAAGTCAGTAATACCACCGGGGATCGCTTTAGCCTAAGCGTGGTAAATACGGCTGCGGATATTAATGTGCTGACCGATACAGCCTTTGATATTAATTTATCAGCCACCGTTGACGCTGGCTTTCGTCTGCCGGTTTCCCCTTTCAATGTCAATGTACAGGCCGATGGGGCGAATGATCCCGCCTGCCAGGCGATTGCCGGTGTCACAGCTACACAGGCTTCAGCAGGAGCGCCTGTTGTTTTTAATATTCCGGCGGCAGCCAATGATATTTTACCCACCTGCCGTTATCGTTTTGATCTGGGACTAACCACCGATACGATTGCACCTTCGGTGGCTGCCGGTAATTATTCTGTGGATTTTGATCTGAGCTATACGGATGATATTGGCGATACCCAGACGCCTCCCACCGCATCCCAGCCAGTGCAGGTCAGGGAAGGTGAGCTGGCACTGTTGAAAGTAGCGGATACGGCACTGGCCGGCGATGGTCAGCAGGTGCAGTTTACTGTGTCGATTCTGTCGGCCGGCCAGGGTGGTGTTTTTGATGTGGTACTGACCGACATACTCAGCGCCGATCTGACCAATCTGGCGATTAATGCCCCCTCCGGCAATCCGGGGCCGGCGGCTAATCAGCATACTTTTCCTTATCTGGCGGCCGGTCAGCAGATTGATGTGATTATTACCGCCAATGTGGCCGTCGACCCCAATGCCAATAGCTGCCCGGATTTGCGCAATGATGCGGATGTGATCGATCGCATGGGCAATACGGGTAGCGGTTTTGATTCTGTACCCTTTGATTTACAGAACCCGTTTTTAAATTACACTGCCCAGACCATCAATATTCCCTTTGGCGCGGCGGGTACCACGATTACCGTACCGGTACAGAATACCGGCACAGGTGTTGCCAAAAACATTTCCCTGAGTGTTGCCAATCTGGCCGCCTTTGCGGTGGTGGTGGACAATGTGGCATCACCCGACTGGGCCTATGCCGGCGGTGGCCTGTTTACTTACACGGGCACGCTGGCTGCGGGCGCTCAGGCCGACCTGGTTTTTAATGTTAGTACCAATACCTGCCCGCCTCCGGCCGGTGCTGCCCTGAACTGGGTGCCGGCCTACCAGAATGCCTGTGGCACCGACTTCTTCCCACCGCTGGGTTTCTCCAGTGTGGCGGTTAATAATATTCCGGATTTAACCATTGCCAAAACCGTATCGGCCGGCGCCCTGAATATTGGCCAGCCGGGTAATTACAGCCTGGATCTGGCCGGCACCAATGTGGCCAATCTTCCCGATGACAATGTGGCCGATAATCAGGACTTTATTATTACGGATGTGCTGCCTATCGGGGTCACCGGCGTGGTAATCAACGCCATTCCGGCGACCACCGAAGTGCTGGTGAATGGCAATCCCTACACCGCAGGTGATGCCATCCCGGACAATGCCTCCTTAATCTGGCGCGGGGATCGGGCTGACCTGCTGCCTGCACAGCCCAGCTTGCAGATTGATTTTACTGCCGGCGCCCAGGGCTTATGCCCGGTGGGGCAGGTTATCAATAATGCCGCAACCCTGAATTACCCCGGCTGTAGTATTATCAATAACAGTAATAATGCAGGCTTTATTTTAAGTGAGAATCCGGCCGGGGAAGCCACCCTGAATATTGCCGTGGGCGGTGATGGTGCCTTCGAGGCCGGTGATGCGGATAACGACGGCGTCTTTAATCGTGCCGCCCAGCCCCGGGAAGGGGAGCATATTCCCTTTACCGTGGATTACAGTTTTCCGGTGGGTTTTGTGGGTGCCTGGAGTGGTTCATCCTTTACTGCCGAGCTGCGTTCACCGGCGGGTGCCGATGCCCAGTTGCAGCTGATTAATAATCGCAATGCGGTATTTATTACCGTAACGCGAATCTCCGATGGCGCTATTATCTGTAACAATGCCCAGCTTAATCCTGCCACAGATTTTACCGGCGGCGGCACAGGCGCTAATGCCGGGCCGCTGGTGATCGGAGATCTGGGTAATCTCAGCAGCTGTAGCCTGCCGACGAATATGGCGGATCATAATCTGAGCCTGTCCTATACGGCGACTTCCCCGGAAGGTGTGCTGGATGCCAATGGTAATCCTGTTGATGACAGCAATATTGGCGCCTTTATTGAAAACACCACTCTGACCGTGGCCAGCGGCATTCCCGGTTGTTTAGGGACGGCCGACTTTGTGCAGGGGGTGGGGGTTACCATTGAACGGGCGGCGCTGGATTTAACCGCTACCTTAAATAATGGCAACCCGGTGTCTGTGTGTTCCGTGGTGCCTGTGACCCTGAATCTGGCCGGTACAGTGGCCGGCACCAGCAGCGATAATCTATTGCTGCAATTTAATGATGCCAGTTTTGAGTTTGTCAGCGCCGCCGGTGCCGCCGGTGATGTGAATACGGATTTGACCTTTGCCGGCTCTCTGGATCCTGCGGCTGTTACCATCACCCCCAGTCGCAGTGGCAATGATATTTTAATGCCGGTGGCGCCAATTACCCAGAATGTCACCGGTGATGGTACGGTCAGCTTCTTTATGCGCCTGCGGGATAATGCCCTGCCGGCCCAGTTTACTGCCCAGCTGGATTTTGACAGCAATGCCACTTCCCCGGATCGTAATGGGGCAACGGATGATGATCGGGACTACTCCGTGCCGATTGTGGTGAATCCGGCTGAAGTATTAGCCGGTCAGCTGGAAATGGAATTCTTCCCGCCGGATATTATTTTGCGGGACTCCACCCAATATAGCTTCCGCGCCCAGATTACCAATGTGGGTACGGGCACGGCAGTGGGGGCCAAATACCGTATTACCTTCCCGGCAGGTTTTATCCCCAATCAGGGGCTGGATACCAATCCCTATACCCTAACGGTGACCAATGGGGGCCAGACCTTTGAATATGATCTGGGGGATATGGCGGCAGGCAGCTCGATTAATCTGAATATTATCGCCGATATTGACCAGACCACCTGCTTCCAGGACCCGTCAGAATTTATTCTCTCGGAAAATGAATGGGGCTGTGGCAACCCGATTATTAATCAGGCACAAAACCCCGGCATTATCCTGCCCACCCCGCAACTCCAGCTGCGCTTTGATTCCCAGACCAGTTTCTGCGAGCTGTGTAATGAAGGGGAAATCCACCTGTTTGTGACCAATGCGGGCGGCGTGCAGCTGACCGATATTATCGTAGATGTGGATTTAAGCCTGCCCAGTCTGGCGATTGTGCCCGATGGTTTCGGTGCAGGCCTGAGCACCCGCTATATTGTGGATGGGGGAGCCAGCATTGATACGGGCCATCAGACCATCGGTGGTGATCCGCAACAGCTGCGCTGGAGTTCGGCTGAAATTGCCGAGCTGGCGGCTTTGAATAGCGGTTTCGGGGGCAGCCCCCAGGAAATCGAGATTATTTTTAAGGTGCGCCGTAATACCGCCAGCGGCGTCAATGAAGAAGGCCTGATCAGCGCCAATCGCAATATCCAGGCGATTGCCAACTTTGGCCTGTTCTGTGGCCCGCCGCCGCCCTCCACACCACTGACGGCCACTTCCGGCGCCTTTGAGCTGCCCATCCGCCAGCCGGTGCCTGAAGTGCTGAAACTGGCCCGTAATGTGGATGCCAACCAGCCGGACACCGCTTACACAGATACCGTATATGGTGGTCGGGCTGATGATGTGATCTGGCGGGTGGAAGTGCAGAATTCCGGCAGCCTGAGCCGGGCAGATCTGCAAGACATGATTATCAGCGACAGCATCAGTGGCAATTTCGATATTGATTATGTGTGTAATAACGAAGCCAATGCCACCCTTGCCGCAGCGGGAGCGCCACCGGCCGACTGTATTGTCCTGGGGGCCGGACAGGTAACAGTGGATAATAACCGCTCGGTGGATGATCCCTTTGGTAATCCCCCTGATGATGCCACGGCCAGCATCGATGTGGACGTGGTGCAGGGTGGCAGCGCCTTTATTTATTATGTGGGCAAAATCGGCAACACCTGTACCAATCACACCAATAGCAGCAATATTGAATGGGGCTGTAAGGCGGATGCCCCACCCGGCGGCATCAGCGCCCCGGCAGATGGTATTTTATCCTTTAGTAATAATGATACGGCCGATCTGAGTACCGCTGTGGTGCCTTCGGGTATGGCCGTGACCCAGACCCTGGTCGGCGCCGATGGCCGTGCCGGTCTGGGCAGCCGCGGCACCATTACCATTACCATTACCAATGGTACAGGGGGCAGTGTGCGCAATCTGCGTTTCACCGATATATTACCCACCGGATATGCCCTGGATCCCCAGCAGATTAACGGCGCCAATGAACTGCCAACAGCCATGACGGTAACACCTTTCTATGGTGTCTATGATGGCATGGTGGATACCTTAAGCCTGTCCAATCCGGCTGCGGCGCCAGAAGATAATACTGCGCCCCAGCTGGTACTCACCAGCTCCACCGGTGCCTTCCCCCAGGATCACTTATTCCGTAATGGCGACCAGATTGTGATTATCCTGAATGTGGTGCGTATCAGTGATTTTGACTTGATTGCGGATCCTGAGGTGGCTGTGGAGACGGCCGCTAATGGCTCTGATCCCACAGAAAGCTTTAATTTAACCAACTCGGTTGCACTGAACTTTGAAGATACCTGCGGCACTCTTTTCCAGACCAGCACCTTCCCCCTGCTGCAAACGGTAAATAATGATCGCCCGGAAGATCTGGATATTAATATCGACCCGGCCAATCCCGATAAGGTTTATGTGCTTAGCGATCCTACCGATACCTTAACGCTGGATGTGACGCTCACCAATAATGGCGGCCATGATGCGGGCAATTATTTTGCCATGGTCACCGTGGGCAATGGTTTACTGGTCACTGCAAAGCCGGCAAGCTGTATTGCTCAGGGCAATCCGGATGGGGCGGGTAATCCGCCAGCCCCCATTGCCCCAAGAGTGGTCAATGCGCCGCCACTGCCCACCACTTCAACGGTTTATTTATGTGATCAGGGGGGCACACTGGCACCGGCGGCCGTGCAAACCTATACCTTTGAGTTACAAAAAGATGCGGGCACCGACCTGACCTTCCGCGCCGACGTGGTGGGTGAAATCACCCTGGCTGATGGTACAACGGCTCTGACATTCCCGGCGGTGACCGCGCCCAATGTGGCCAATAACTACAGTTTCGATTCGATTCGCGCCCGCATTATCGGCTTTAATCTGAATAAAACCATTATCGACTGCCGGGAGCAGGGCGCACCGGCTGACCCCAAAACCGCCAGTGTGCAAATTGGTGAGGACTGCACCTACCGGCTGGCTGCCGGCTGGTTTGGTTTTGCCACACCGGGCTTCGGGCAGATCAGCATCGGCAATATCCAGATCACCGATGATATTCCCGCCGGACAGGGCTTTATTGCTGAAACCGTCACCCCATCCGGTGGCGGCACGGTGAATCTGACGGCGGATAGCTTTAGCAGCACCCCGGCGGCTGTGGCAGCGCCCGATGAAATCACTCAGGCTGTGTGGGCCTTCAATCAGGGGGCAGGCTTAAACACCATTCAGGATGATCTGAATATTGATATTGATCTGGTAAGCCGGACTCGCAATGATGCGCTGGATAGCTCTGCCGCTCCCAATGTTCACGGCAGTAATCTGAGTGATACGGTGAATGTTTCTTTTGAGGTGGATTTTGATGGTGCCGGCGCCCAGCCGCCAGTAACTTTTGCCCTGGGCTCGGATAACTACCCGCCGCTGGCGGATCGTCAGGCCAGCATCACCATTGCCGAGCCGAATCTGGTGATCAGCAAGCAGGTGTGTAATGAAACCGGCGGCGGTGGCGCCGGGGCAGCCTGCGGCAGTTTTGCGGATCTGGTGGAAGGGGATATTAACGATATTTATACCTATCGTATCCGCATTACCAATACTGCCACAGTGGGCGGTGTGGCCAGCAAGCCGGCCTTTGATGTGGTGGTCACCGATACCCTGGACCTGTACTCTGAAGTAATACCACCGGCTACTGATACTATCGATAATATTGGCGATACCCAGACTGATAGCGGCACGGAAACCGCCATTATTATCAATGGCACGCCGCCTACCGGGCCGCCTGCCAGAAGCATTGTTTTTGATGCCAGCAGTGCGCCTGTACTGGCGCAAATTGATCCGGGCACTACGGTTGATCTGTATTACCGGGTGGACCCGGATGATTCAGCCGTACCCGGGCAGATTCTCACCAATAATCTGCTTGTGGATTACGATTCACTGGCCGGCGTTTCCGGCTCACAGGATGCCCCGCAAATTGACAGCACACTGGTACCCAATGCCGCCGGTGCGCGCCGCTATCAACTGAGCGATACCGCAGATATCCGCCTGCTGGTGCCTTCTGCCCCGGCCGATTCCAAAGGCATTTTACAAACCTCTCTCACGGTGGCCGGAGACACGGTGTTATGTACCCCGGATGCGGGCAATACCTACTGTACTGGCATTGCCCCCAATAGCCAGAATGTGGTGATCGGGGATGAAATCCAATACCGGCTGGAAGTGCGCCTGCCGGCGGCCAGCTATACCAATCTGATTATTCGTGATGAACTGCCGGCGGGCATTGACTGTATTGAAGCGGCCGATGTGGTGCTGGATGGGGATTTCACACCATCAGGTACCATTGCTGCCTCCAGCTGTGATGGTAATCTGGTGGAATGGAATCTGGGCAATCGCACGGTTACGGCTCTGCCTCTCAAGCCACTGGTAGCCACCTTTATTGCCAGGGTGGAAAATACTGCAGCCAATGTAGAGGGCGTCACCATTCGTAATGGTGGCGCGGCCACTCAGGCGGTGGTGCGCTATACGGATCAGAACAGTAATACGGTGGATGTGGTCATGGGGCCGGCGGATATTACCATTCGCGAAGCCGCCATCAGTTTAAGCAAATCCTTCAGCGTGGTCAGCGCCGATGCGGATGATGAATTAACCGTTACAGTTACCGCCACCAATACGGCGCCGGCGGGCAGTGTGCCGGCTTATAATCTGCGTATTTTAGATGATTTAACCCTGACGCCGGGGCTGGATTATCTGGGTAATGTGGCCGGCGCCAATATTCCCGATAATGTCACCATACTGGCCGCCGATGCCAATCAGCCGGTATTTGTGTTTAACCGTCTGGATGCGGGCAGCAGTGTCAGCTTTACCTTTGATGTCAAAGTGAATATTGCCGCCCAGCCTCTGGAAGTACTGGGCAATACCCTACAGGCCAGCTGGCAGTCTTTGCCGGGACAAACCACTGCCCTGAACAGCAGCGGCCTGATTGGCGCGGATGGCAGTGGCACCGGCCTGCGTAACGGGGCGCTGCCCAACGCCGGTGATCCGCTGAATGATTATGAAGCCTCGGTTAGCAATAACACAGTAGCGGTTCCACCGCTGGCCATTAGCAAAATTGAGACTGCTGCCAGCACAGCTGTGGTGCCGGTTATCGGTGCCCGCAAAACCTTCCAGCTTGATATAGCCCTGCCGGAAGGCACCACCGGTAATCTGCTGCTGACGGATAATCTGGCTTTCTCCACTGAGTCCTATGTGATTGAAAATATCCGTTATCAATATACGGATATAGCCAGCATCAATGGGACGGTAATCACCAACGGGGTGGAGCAGAATTCACCGCCGCCGGCACCTTTTGTGGAACCGGCCGTTAATTCCAATGGAACGGTGCAATGGACCATTGGCACAGTGGTCACCGGCTCTGAAATCGATAATCCTCCGGCTTCCGGGCCGGTCAATCCAGCCATTCGCATTACCTATGATGTGCGCATCGATAATGTGGCGCCAATTCAGGCTGGCACCACATTACAGAATAGTGCCACCATTTCCTATGATTCCGGTGCGGGCGGCAGTGATACCCGCAATGCCACCACGGCCCCGGTCACGGTGCGGGAAGCGGCTCTGAATGTGGCCAAA
>JALTRC010000501.1 GCA_026998145.1 Gammaproteobacteria bacterium | reverse complement strand
CCGGCCAAAAACTGAAACTCACGTAGCCAACCGATACCGGCGAAGGCAGCTTGAGTTCGAGAAAATTCAGGCGGCTCTGCCGTTATGATATTATTCCGGACAGTAGTGCGCCTGCGCGGGAATGACAAATAGCTTATAACTTGTAACTTTCAACTTATAACTTTTAATAAAAAAACTACCCCCAGCCAGTCGCCCGCTTCACCCCAACACCCAAATCAGCAGGCGAACGCACAATGGTCACACCTGCGTTTTCCAGTGCCTTGAATTTTTCTTCTGCTGTGCCTTTACCACCGGCAATAATGGCGCCCGCGTGTCCCATGCGTTTGCCTTTAGGCGCTGTGCCGCCAGCTATAAAGGCCGCCACCGGCTTGCTGACATTCGACTGAATATATTCTGCGGCTTCTTCCTCGGCAGTACCGCCGATTTCACCCACCATTAAAATGGCTTCAGTGGCCGGATCGTTTTCAAATAGTTCCAGACAATCAATAAAGCTGGTGCCGGGAATCGGGTCGCCGCCAATGCCGATACAGGTGGTTTGCCCGTAGCCTAAATCCGTGGTTTGTTTTACCGCTTCATAAGTCAGTGTGCCGGAACGGGATACCACACCCACCTTACCCGGCTGGTGAATCTCGCCGGGCATAATACCGATTTTGCATTCCCCCGGTGTAATAATGCCGGGACAGTTGGGGCCGATTAGTCGTGCCCCTGCCATATCCACCGCTATTTTGGCTTCCAGCATATCCAGTGTGGGAATGCCTTCGGTGATGCAGACAATAAGCTCAATACCTGCATCCACCGCTTCCATAATGGAGTCTTTACAAAAAGGCGCAGGCACATAGATGACCGATGCATTGGCCGAGGTTTCCCTCACCGCTTCTGCCACCGTATTGAATACGGGCAGATTTAAATGTTGCTGACCACCCTTGCCGGGTGTTACCCCCCCGACCATTTGGGTGCCATAGGCAATGGCCTGCTCGGAATGGAAGGTGCCCTGCTTGCCGGTAAAGCCCTGGCAAATCACCCTGGTGTCTTTATTGATTAATACACTCATGCTGCACCTCCCACGGCGGCTACGGCTTTTTGCGCCGCTTCGGTTAAACCATGGGCGGTGATTAGATTCAGGCCGCTTTGTTCCAGCAGGGCAAAGCCCTTTTCTGCATTATTGCCTTCCAGCCGCACCACTATGGGCACTTTAACCCCCACTTCTTCAACCGCGCCAATAATGCCTTCGGCAATAAGATCACAGCGCACAATGCCGCCAAAAATATTCACCAGCACGGTTTTCACATTGGTATCGGACAAAATGATTTTAAAAGCTTCGGCAACCCGCTCTTTGGTAGCACCGCCCCCCACATCCAGAAAATTGGCCGGATCACCACCCTGCAGTTTAATCAGATCCATGGTGGCCATGGCCAGACCCGCACCATTGACCATGCAGCCAATACTGCCTTCCAGGGCGATATAATTCAGCTCCCATTCCTTGGCTTCATTTTCCCGGGCATCTTCCTGGCTGGCATCACGCATGGCCAGTAGGTCTTTTTGCCGGTAGAGAGCATTGTCATCCACATTGATTTTGCCATCCAGACACAACAGATCCCCCTGCTTTGTTATCACCAGCGGATTGATTTCCACCAGACTGAGGTCTTTTTCCACAAACAGTTTGGCCAGACCACTGAGCAGCTTGCCAAATTGTTTGATCTGCTCACCCTGCAAACCCAGACCAAAGGCCAGCTGCCGTGACTGAAACGGCATCAGGCCGGTAATGGGGTTAAGAGTGGTTTTAAGAATTTTCTGCGGCGTCTCGGCGGCCACCTTTTCTATATCCATGCCCCCTTCGGTGGAAGCCATTATCACCACCCGCTGGGATGCCCGGTCAATCACCACACCCAGATATAATTCCCTGTCGATATCACAGGGTGCTTCGATTAGCATCTGATTCACCGGCTGGCCTTTGGCGTCTGTCTGAAAAGTCACCAGATGACTGCTCAGCATGTCCTTAACAAAGGCTTTGACCTCATCGGCCTTATCCAGCAACTTCACACCGCCGGCCTTGCCTCGACCACCCGCATGCACCTGCGCCTTTACCACCCAGCGATCCGTGCCCAGCTGTGTTAATGCCTGATCCACTTCATCGATAGAAGCCACCACCACATTATCGGGCACTGGCATACCATAGCTGCCAAAAAGCTGCTTGGACTGATATTCATGTAAATTCATTCTGTCTCCAGGGGTCTGAGCCCTATGTTATCGCCGACGCTTCGGCGCAATATGCAGGGAGCGATTATCCACTGCCAGGGCCGCTTCATGCAATGATTCTGACAAGCTGGGGTGGGCAAAAACTGTCAGCATCAAGTCTTCGGCACTGGCGCCCAGTTGCAGGGCAATCACCCCCTGGGCAATGATTTCTGATGCCTGGGGGCCATAGACATGCACACCCAGCAGGCGATCGGTTCCGGCATCCGCCAGGATTTTCACCATGCCATCGGTCTCCCCCAGCGCCTTGGCGCGACCATTGGCCATAAAAGGAAACTGCCCCACTTTATAATCGATTTCCGCGGCTTTTAACTGCTGTTCGTTTTTTCCCACCCAGGCAATTTCCGGATGACAGTAAATCACCGCCGGAATATGGTCGTAATTAATTTGCGCAAATTCACCGGCAATTAACTCGGCCACCATAATGCCTTCTTCCGATGCCTTGTGTGCCAGCATAGGGCCGCGCACCACATCACCAATGGCATAAACGCCGGGCACGGAAGTTTCGCAATGCTCATCCACATGGATAAAGCCCCGCTCATCCATTTCCAGTTCCACATCCAGTGACACCACATGGTCGCTATTGGGGCGGCGGCCAACGGCCACGATCAACTTGTCAAAACTTTCCTGCTGTTCACCACTGGCATCCTGATAACGAATGCTCACCTGTTTGTTTTTGA
>JALTRC010000500.1 GCA_026998145.1 Gammaproteobacteria bacterium | reverse complement strand
GTGTTCAAGCTCAGCAGGTCTGCCGGCCAGACCGGTTCCGGTGGATCCGCTGCGCTTGATCCACCCTACTGTATTGAGTCGTTAATAGGAATAAAATGACGGATTAGTTTTTAATGGTATCCAGTGCGGTACGCAATGCGTGGTCGAATACAGAATGCTGCATAATCACACCCGATAATCCTTTCTCTACTTCATTGGCAAATTCCTGTGCCGTTTTTTCAATCACCACATTACCCAGATGATCCACAAAAACCAGAGTTGCATCTTCGGTTAATATAACGGCCAGTTTCAAACGACGCACCGGCTTATCCTCGCCGTTATACACAATAAACCAGGCACCTGGCTGCACCTCATCCGGCAGAGCATCCAGTGCATTGACTGTATCCTCTTCTGCTTCCGATTCCTGCTCGGCTTCTACCTCTACCGTCTCGCCGCTGACTTCCTGAGCGGCTTCAGATTCTGCTGTTTCCGATTCATCAGACGCTTCCATTTCAACAGTATGCTCAACGGCTTCAGCCGTTTCTTCTGCTTCGACTTCTTCTGGCTCTTCAGGCAGCCCCTGTATTTTCATTAAATCAATATAGGTTGAGGTCAGCCCGGCAATCACTTCATCAATCAGCTGCTGTGACTTGCGACTTTTTTCCAGACGGCTTTCAACCGCATTCACAATATCTTCGTGGGTCAGTCCCAGTTCTTCCTGCTCAGCCGCTGTCGTTAATGGCTGTACGCTTTCAATCACCTTGTCCAGGATCATCAGCATCTCAACCCATTCATCATTTGCCTTACCATTGCGTAAATAATGGTTAAACATCAGGCTGGGCCAGACTTTTAATACCAGGGTGCGTACATTTTTAGGCAGCTCCTTGCCCAGGGTAATCTTGCGAATTTCCTGCAATACGATATTGCGGGCATGGGCATACTTAACCTGCTTTTGTGACTCTTCTTCCTTTTTCTGGGCATTGGCATAGATTTCTTCTGTCAGCGTATTTAACGCATCCAGCGCCACATTAAAGGCAATAATATCTTCGTCATATTCCTTTAACAGGGTTGTGATAATTGTTTCAAGGTCTTTATAAATCGGATCATGGTGATCATTAATGCCAACCCCGGCTTCCGCCAGCTTATCCAGTAACAGACGGGCCGGATGCTGATCATCAACAAAGAAGTCTGCGTCAATCATTGCCGCCTTGATGACTGGAATCTGTAAACTTAACAGCAGGGTTTTGATGGCATCGGTAATGCTTTTATCTTCGATAATGGCATCAAAAATCAGCTTGATAAAATCGATGGTTTTTTCAGAAACCTGATTAATCGGCTTGGTGACCGCGCCGCCTTCTTTTTCACCAATCGTTGTGAGAACCGCTTTTTTAATGGCCGATGCATTAAATTCAAGGCTGGCATTAGGGTCTATACGTGCACTTGACTGCATACTGCTTAAGGCACCCAGGGTATCCTGGTGGCTATAGTAAGCCCCTCCGCCTCCACCGGCTCCAGCATCTCCCGGAGCACCGCCGACAAAGGATTCAATACTTTCCCTAACTTCTGAAGCCGGGTAACCGGCGACCATACCGCCCCCACCGGAAGCAGTAGATGAATCGGCAGCATTCTCTGCCGTACCACTAGCTGCTGCACCAGAGCCACCAGCCCCGCCGCCTCCAGCCATGCCAGAACCACCGGTTCCAGCTCCTACGCCACCAGCCATACCAGAGCCGCCCGCTCCAGCTACACCGCCTGACATACCGGAACTACCCGCTCCAGCACCACCTCCGGCCATACCGGGACCACCCGCTCCAGTACCACCTCCGGCCATACCGGGACCACCCGCTCCAGTACCACCTCCGGCCATACCAGAACCACCTGCCCCAGCGCCACCACCAGCCATACCGGGGCCACCGGCTCCAGTACCACCTCCGGCCATACCGGGGCCACCTGTTCCGGTGCCTCCACCAGCCATACCGGAAGCACCGGCTCCGGCGCTACCACCATAGCCACCACCAGTGCGGCCAGCCAGCCCATAACCACTCACCTGAGGCTGATTACCGGCCTCTTCACCCCCTCCTTCAGGAAGTTCATCG
Source organism: Gammaproteobacteria bacterium (assembly GCA_026998145.1). Taxonomy (GTDB): domain Bacteria; phylum Pseudomonadota; class Gammaproteobacteria; order SZUA-229; family SZUA-229; genus JALTRC01. The sequence goes on along the minus strand of JALTRC010000500.1, from coordinate 868 downwards.
CCCCCATGCTGGGGCATTGGCGGTTCTTCGGTTTTTTTAATTTTTCCGCTAAGCTCAATCTGCGGTAGCACACCTTCTTCAATCATTAATTCATTAAGGGTTTTATATAATTCATGCAGATGCCCGGTGACTTCCTGACCAAACATCTTATGCAGGATCAATTTATCTCGCGTGCTGAATTCGGTTTCGGACAATGCCTCCTGAAAGGCATGACAAAAATTAATCGGCTCAAGGGCCTTGGGTAAAAAAATATGCTGTGTCTGTAAACCCAGATGTTCCAGCCGGGCTTCCAGATGAGAAATGGCTTCCTGATTATCCATCTGTGCCTTGCTGCTGATCGTGGTAATGGCCACCATTTCATCCATTTCATCCTGATCAATCAGCCCCAGAACATTTTCATCACCACGGCGTTTTTTAGATGGCAATGCCTTATTCTCGGAAATCGGCTTCAGGTAAATATTGAATTCTTTTACAAAGGTTTCCTCTATTTCATCCTTCTGCACCCTTAGCCCATTCATAAATTCAAATAGTCGATTCTGTTCATCGATACTACTGGCGTGATCCGCCGAGTTAAACAGAAAATCATCGGTTTTATCAAACAGCTCTTTGATTTGTCCGGAAAGAAAAATTTCCAGCTGAGACAGTATATTTTCAACCAGTTCTTTGTAGGAAGGATTGCTTTCAGTAGTATCCGACTTGTCACTCATTTACGTTTTCCCGTTTCCATTTTTCGACAGGCTGCCATATTCATCCACGCAACCTGTTTCAACAGCGCTGATACGCTTACTCATCCAGTTCCATTTCAATAAAGGCAATACCAATACCGTCCGGCGCCTGCCGCACAACAACCGCATCATTGCTGGGAAGT
>JALTRC010000499.1 GCA_026998145.1 Gammaproteobacteria bacterium | reverse complement strand
CCGCTTATTGCAAATAAGCCTCCCCCTTTTCAAAGGGGGAATGAGGGGAATTTAAAAACTTTCAGCTTTGAATGCTCTATCAATACCGTGTTTTAACTGAAACAATTTCAAATCTCCCCCGGCCCCCTTTGCTAAAGAGGGGAGCTGACACTATTGAATTTTATGTGTTTTAACAGTTTAGCGCTTAGCTTACTGGCATTGACTCTGCCCCAAATTAATTTTCAGGGTATGAAACCCCGGTGTATTTATAAATCAGCTTACTAAAGGGCTTATTCATTGGACGAAATACATAGGCCGCGGCCGCAGGCATTATCGCAAAGAAAAACATTTCCTCATTATCCTTTGCAACAAATATCACCAGCACCAGTATAACGGCGACAGTCAATAAAGCATAAATCGCCCATGCCGTTTTAACATACTGTTTATATTTTTCAGTCTGGTTATTTTCCATATTCTTTTACTCACCGGGGTTGTCAGTCATTTGCTTTTGATTCGTGGGACATTACCGGCAATACACATAAAAAACAAGAAATAGCATTCAAAATAATTTATTAAGAGATGTCTTCTTTAGTCTCATTTTCTGTTGCATGGCAAATATTGCAGCATATGCTTTTCGTCTTTAAAACAACCTGAACCACGCCGCTCCTGCGCATCCATGCACCCGCGGCATACCGTACTTCCTGTACATAACTTCCTGTACATAAAAAAGGCAGCCACATGGACTGCCTTTTGTTTGCTTTATAAACCGGCTCTACTCTGCTTCTTTTTCCGGCTGACTCTCTTTTTCAGCCGCCTTATTGGCTTCTGCCACGGCGGCCGCCTGCTGGAACTGCTCAGCCACTATCTGCACAATAGGTTTGCTGGTTGATTTTTCTTCCCTGGGCGGGGCTGCTGGCGTCTGCGGTTTTTCTTCCGGCTCCGGGGCAGCCTCTACTGTTGCTGTTTCCACTTCAGCAGGTGAAGCCTCAGGCTCAACTGCCTGCGGCTCGGCCACAGTTTCAACAGCGGCTTCAGAAATATTTTCTGTAACAACTGCCTGCACCTCGGTTGCTGGCTCGGCTGGTGCCTCGGTTATAACTGCTTCTATAACCGTTTCAGTCTGTACCACTACCGCTTCTTCTGCCGGTGCATTCTCCGGCTGATAGAGTTTTTTCACTACACGCTCTACAGGCACTGGCTCAACTGCAATCGGCTCAGGTGCTGTCGGTTTGCGCGGCGGCTGGCGACTGGCCTGCTGTGGCTGCGGCTTTTTATCCTGTGGACGATTTGGCTCGTTTTTGTTTTTAGCGCGATTATCTTTTTGCGACTGTTGCGGCTGGTTTTTTGCAGCTGCCTCATTATTGTCATTACGCTGATTACGATTATTGCGATTACGACGATTGCCGCGACTCTTGCGATTATCGTTTTTCGCCTCCGCTTTATTTTCAGATACCGCTTCTGCCTGTGGCTTACTGGTTGCATCCTGCTGATTGCGGTTATCGTTACGCTTGTCATTATTACGTCGGCGACCGCGGCGGCTACCCCTGCGGCGATCATTACGGTTCGATTTTGGCTTGCTGGCTTCTTCTGTCGCTTCCGGTGCCGGCGAACCATCACCAAACAGGGCTTTCAGCAAGCCGGTGATAATACCCGGTTTTTCTGCTTTGGCTTTTTCTGCCTGCTTCGGTTTTGCTTTAGCCGGTGCTTTGGCCTTTGTCTGCACAGGCTTTTCAACAACCGGTGCCGGCGCCGCCGGTTTTACCGACTGCACCGCAGCCTGTTCCGTTTGGGCAACCTGTGCATTACGCTCTGGCGGCACATAGGCTTCCACATTGTCCGATACCATCTGATGAGATACCTGACCTTCGTATTGGGCGGTTTCCGATACCCGTATCCGATTCACCTCATAGTGGGGTGTCACCAGATTACTATCGGCAATAATGGAAATCTGCACCCGGGTACGCTGCTCAATATCAATCAGCGCTTCACGTTTTTCATTAAAGATATAGGTGGCCACATCCACCGGCACCTTAATAATAATGCGCCCGGTGTGATCCTTAACCGCCTCTTCTTCGGCGATACGAATCAAGGACAGAGCCAGTGATTCCACACTGCGAATGGTGCCATAGCCGGTACAGCGCGGGCAGACAATCTGCGTGGACTCACCCAGCGAGGGGCGCAGTCGCTGGCGTGACATTTCCAGCAGGCCAAAGCGGGAAATGCGGCCAATCTGCACTCTGGCCCGATCCATTTTGAGAGCTTCCCGCAGGCGGTTTTCCACCGCTCGCTGGTTTTTGGAGGCCATCATATCGATAAAGTCGATGACCACCAGGCCACCTAAATCCCGCAGCCGTAACTGGCGGGCAATTTCATCAGCCGCTTCCAGATTGGTATGCAGGGCCGTGTCTTCAATATCCCGCCCCTTGGTGGCGCGAGCCGAGTTAATATCAATGGAAATCAGCGCTTCCGTATGATCGATCACAATGGCGCCGCCGGACGGCAGGGTGACTTCACGCTGGAATGCGGATTCGATCTGGCCTTCAATCTGGTAGCGATTGAACATGGGCACAGGATCGGAATATAGCTTGAGTTTACGCAGGGAATTGGGCATCACCTGACGGATAAAGTCTTCCGCAGTTTTAAACACCTGGGGATCATCAATCAGTATCTCGCCAATATCGCTGCGGAAATAATCCCGCAGAGCGCGAATAATGACATTGCTTTCCTGATATACCAGAAACGGCGGCCTGCGGTTTTTGGATTCGGACTCTATTGCCGTCCACACCTGAATCAGGTAATCCATATCCCATTGCAGTTCTTCGGCGCTGCGGCCCACACCGGCGGTACGCACAATCAGCCCCATGCCCTGGGGGATTTCCAGATGGCTCATGGCCTCGCGGATTTGCTGACGATCATCCCCTTCGATGCGGCGGGAAACACCACCGGCGCGAGGATTATTGGGCATCAGCACC
>JALTRC010000498.1 GCA_026998145.1 Gammaproteobacteria bacterium | reverse complement strand
CGGCAATAACTTTTTCGGATATTCTTTCAAAACCTTTTCAGACCCCAAAATCATTCCCTTCCCAATCAACCCCGCTTCCTGTCTGCGAAGAGGCGCGTATTCTACTGACTTCAGAGATAACATCAAGCTTTAATTTAAACTATTTAAAACTTTCTCTAAACGCCGCTTTATCGCGCCATTCCCGCTTGCTGTAATAGCAAGGAGGCGGCGAATTCTACCGACAATTAAAATTAGCACAAGCTTTATTTCAGCTTTTGTTCATATTTCTTTTAAGCCGGTAATACACGGGCATAAATTGCCTTTAAATACTCGGTTTCCGGGATGGCCGGATGCACCGGATGATCCGGCCCCTGATAACCCTGCAGCAGGATTTGCATATTCCGGTCAATATGCCGCGCCCCGTGCAACATGGCTTTTTGCAGTTCATGGCGGGGCATGTGGTGGGAGCAAGAGGCAGACACCAACACTCCATCTTTGGCCAGCACCTGAAGCGCCATCTGATTTAATCGATAGTAGGCCTCCTTGCCCTTTTTGAAATCTTTTTTGCGCTTTACAAAAGCCGGTGGATCAATGATCACCACATCAAATTTTTCCTTTTCGGCCCTGAGCATTTTCAGCACATCAAAGGCATCTCCCTGGATACCTGACATGCATTCATCCACCTGGTTCAGCTGGGCATTTTCTGCCACAAACTCCAGCGCTGTTTCCGATGAATCCACACAGACCACTTCCGAAGCACCTTCCACTGCCGCCTTAACACCCCAGGCACCCACATAACTGAACACATCCAGCACCCGTTTTTCCCTGACCACATGGCCAAGCGCCTCCCGGTTCATACGCTGATCATAAAACCAGCCGGTTTTCTGCCCGTGCAGAATGGGCGCCCGATAGCGAACCCCCATATCCTCCAGTTCCACCACCTCGGGCACTTCACCCAGCACAGATTCCACATATAGCGCCAGCCCTTCCCGCTCACGTGCCTTGCTATCATTGCGTAATAAAATGGCCTCAGGGCGTATGACTTTTTCCAGCGCAGCGATAACATCATCTTTCATTGCCTCCATGCCCGCCGTGGTTATTTGCACCACCAGCACATCCCCGTAACGATCCACCACCAGACCCGGCAAAAAGTCACTTTCCCCGAATACCAGCCGATAATAAGGCTGCTCAAAAAACGATTGCCGCAGGGACAAAGCCTGTTTCAGCCGGTGCACCAGCAGTGATGCCGAAGGGGGATATTTGGGATCGCGGGACATCATACGCGCACAAATCAAGGACAGGGGATTGATATAGGCAATACCCAGCGTTTTACCATTGGACGCCTGCACATCTACCAGCTGCCCCGGCTCAAACTGATTGAGCGGACTCGCCTTTGTATCCACCTCATTACTAAATACCCATAAATGGCCACCGCGAATCCGCCTCTCTTCATTTTTCTTTAATGTTAAAACCGGGAATGAGTCCGCCATAATGCTACCTTTCACAATGAGCTGTTATTTCAAGGCCGCTAGCTTAAACCATCTACCTGCTGGATACACAGAAATTGTCACTATAAAAGACAGGCTTATGCGCAGGATATTTATCGGTATGATAGGCACAAACACAACAGGCTCCGGCAAATGAATAATCCTGATAACTTACTTGGCAATGAAACCAGCCCCTATTTGCTGCAACATGCAGACAATCCGGTGAACTGGCACCCCTGGAATCAGCAGGCTCTGGATCTAGCCCGACAGGAAAACAAAGCCATTTTACTGTCTATCGGATATTCGGCCTGTCACTGGTGCCATGTGATGGCTCACGAATCTTTTGAAAATCCGGCCACTGCCGAAATTATGAACCGTTACTTTATTAATATAAAAGTTGACCGTGAAGAACGGCCGGATCTGGATAAAATTTATCAGAACGCCCACTCACTGCTGACCTCACGTCCCGGCGGCTGGCCCCTGACTGTTTTTTTATCCCCCCACAACCAGATGCCTTTTTTTGCCGGCACTTATTTTCCCCATAAGCCACGACATAATATGCCCAGCTTTGAGGATCTACTGCATCATATCCACCAGCTTTACGAAACCCGTCAGAATGACATCAAACAGCAGGACGCCTCCTTGCAATCAATGCTGCAACAGCTCAATACTACTCCAGCCGATCAATCGCCACCGGTCACTTCCCTGCCTCTGGATATTGCCCGCCGACAGATTGAATCCACATTTGATGAGAAAAACGGCGGCTTTAGTGATGCGCCTAAATTTCCTCACCCGGCCATTCTGGAACGCCTGCTGCAACACTGGTCGCTGATGCAGTCACATCAACAGGATGATTCGCAGGCTTTGTATATGGCCGATTTCAGTTTACAGAAAATGGCCCAGGGCGGTTTATTTGATCATCTTGCCGGTGGCTTTTATCGTTATTCCACGGATCAATACTGGATGATTCCCCATTTTGAAAAAATGCTGTATGACAATGGGCCACTGCTTGGCTTATACAGCCAGGCTTATCAAATCACCCGCAATACACTATTCAAACGCGCCGCTACCATGACCGCAAACTGGGTTATAAATGAAATGCAAAGTGCAGATGGTGGCTATTATTCCGCACTGGATGCGGACTCGGAAAACACCGAAGGAAAATTTTATGTGTGGGATAAAACAGAGCTTCAATCCCTGCTCGGTAAAGACTATGATTTTTTTGCCCGGTGCTTTGCACTGGATCAGGCGGCCAATTTTGAAGGCCAGTGGCATTTGTATATGCCCCACACGCTGGCCGAGCTTGGTCACAAATTTAAGCTCAGCGAAAATGAATTACTGGAAGCCATCGAACGTTGTCGCAAACCTCTGCTGAAGCACAGGGAAAAACGCATCAGACCCGGACGGGATGATAAAATTCTAGGCTCATGGAATGCTTTGATGATTCGCGGCATGATGATTGCCGGACAAACCTTTGAGCAGGACAGT
>JALTRC010000497.1 GCA_026998145.1 Gammaproteobacteria bacterium | reverse complement strand
GGATTATGTGTGGGAAGGGCGGCCGGACTCCCGCTTTAAGCAAACCTTAAAAGGCAGCCTGATTACCGCCATCGGGCAGGATGCGCTGCATCTGGATTACCGTCATTACTGGGATGACTGGGGAATCGGGGCTGATACTTACGATGTGAGTTATCATCTGAAGCTGGGGGAGCATTTTTATATGGTGCCCCATTATCGTTTGAGTCAGCAAAACCGTGCAGATTTTTTTGTGGCTGGTCTAGATCAAAGCCAGCCGCTGCCCCAATATGCATCCGCGGATTATCGTCTGGGAGATATGACAACCACTACCTATGGTGGCATGATAGCGTATCGTCTTAGCCCCGGCTTTACCCTGACATTGAATGCGGACCGTATTCAACAGCGCATCAGTTCGGCAGGTGTGGAACTGGCACAGAATAATATTTTCCCGGACATCAATATGTGGGCTTTTACAATTGGAATCAGAGGTGAGTGGTAAGTCATTGCTTGATGAGCAATGGCAATGCCGGGAAAAATCACCGGGCCTGTGGCTGGGGACATTTGAAGCCATGAAAAGCCCCTGTGAAATCTGGCTGGAAACTGATCAAAAACAGGCCCATGTTTTAACCGGGTGGGCGGCCCGTGAAGCCTGGCGAATCGAGCATAAGTACAGCCGCTTTCGTAATGACAGTGTGCTGAGTGAGATTAACCGCAGGGCCGGTCAGTGGCAGAGGCTGGATGATGAAACCCTGTCATTGCTGCGTTTTGCGGATGAATGCTGGCAGCTGACCGATGGCATGATTGATATTACCATCGGCGGCTATCTGCAATACTGGAAGTTCGATACCCGCACGCCTCCCCCGACAAAAGCAGTTCTGCAACAGGCTGCCGCAAGCGTAGGCTGGGACAAGGTACAGCTTAAGGAAAACCAGCTGTATCTGGCCGAGGGTATGCAGCTGGATTTAGGGGGTATAGGCAAGGAGTATGCGGTAGATGCCATTGCCCTGGCATTAAGCCGGCAGCTGCCATCCGGTGGCATTATGGTGAACTTTGGCGGTGATTTGAATGCCATCCGGCCACGTAAAAATCAGCAGCCCTGGAGTATTGGTGTGGAGAGCATCCGCCAGCCGGGTCAGCCTTTAAATACCATCCATCTAAAGCAGGGGGCAGTGGCCACCAGCGGCAGTATCAAGCGTTATGCGGTGGATCATCAGGGCAATATTCTGGGGCATATTCTCAGCCCTAAAACCGGCTGGCCGGTGAAAGGCAGCCCGGCCAGTGTGACGGTGGTGGCGGATACGGCCAGCCAGTGCGGCATGTTATCCACCTATGCCATGTTGCAGGGGGAGCAGGCGGAGAATTTTTTAAAGGAGCAGGACGTTCTGTTCTTTTTACAATAAACTGGGCGGCCTGTTTTTAAACGCTGAAAAGAATATGTGGCTACAAAAAGAAATTCACTTAAAAGCACGCGCCCGGGGCTTTCATCTGGTCAGTGATGAAATTCTTCGCCAGCTTCCTGAATTGCAGGATTTTAATATCGGCCTGCTGAATATTTTTATGCAGCATACTTCGGCCTCCTTAACCATTAATGAAAATGCGGCCCCGGATGTGCGGGCGGATTTTGAAAGTTATTTTTCCCGCGCCATTCCTGAAAACGAACCTTATTTTCTACATCGTGATGAAGGCCCGGATGATATGCCGGCCCATTTAAAGGCCAGTGTGCTGGGTTGCAGTTTAACCATTCCCATTAGCAATGGTCGTCTGGCCATGGGAATCTGGCAGGGTATTTACCTGTGTGAGCACCGGAATCATGGTGGCAGCCGCCGTTTATTACTGACCCTGCAGGGGGAGTAAATTCCCTACAGGACTCACGCTTTTAACAGGTTGGCCTATACTCAGTGCTATTGAAAAACTGAGGACAAGTCATGGCAGCTCCCGAAATTAAAGACAATGAAATGTATCGCCTGCTCCGTGAAGGCAAGATTGAGGAATTTAATCAGCGCAAGGCAAATGGTGAAGCCTGTGATTTAAGTGGCGCGGATTTTCGTAATGTCAGTCTGGTCGGGCTGGATGCGACAGATCTGGATTTGAGCAACAGTTATTTTCGCATGAGTAATCTGCGGGGCATTGATATGCGCAATGCCAATCTGGAAGGCGCCAGCATCCACGGTGCGCAAATCTCCGGCGTGTATTTTCCCGATTCTCTGGATGCGACGGAAATCGAACTGTCCCTGCAGCATGGCACCCGCCTGCGTTATAAGCGTTGATAATATGAATAGTGAAGCCAGAATTGAGCTGGAAAAAATATTGCTGCAACCGGATGCGCAGATAAATCTGGCAGAAGCGGCCTTAATGGTGGCGCGGCTGGAATACCCGGATCTGGATGTGGAACATTATTTACAGAAAGTACAGGCTCTGGGCGAGGAAATTCGTCACCGTTTGCCTGAGTCTCCCAGTGCTGGTGATGCCTTAAATCAGCTTAATCAGGTTTTGTTTGTTGAAAAAAGATTTCAGGGTAATACGGATGAATATTATGATCCGAAAAACAGTTTTCTAAACGATGTGCTGGAGCGGAAAATCGGCATCCCCATTACCCTGTCGATTTTATATATGCATCTGGGGGAAATGCTGCAACTGCCCCTGATGGGGGTTTCATTTCCGGGGCACTTTCTGGTCAAGCTGGATCTGAATGACGGTGCCATTATTTTAGATCCTTACTATGGTGGCATCTCCTTAAGCGAAGATGATTTATACGAACGTCTGCAGGATTTTTACGGCAGTAAGGTAAAGCGGCAGGCGACTTATGAGTTTCTGGAAAGCTGCACCCGCATGGAAATTATTGTGCGTATTATGCGTAATCTGCGTAATTTATATATGTACGACGGGCTATGGGAAAAGGCGCTGACCATGGCTGATGTGATGGTAGGCCTGGATACGGACAAGGCGGATACTATCAAGGCCAGAGCCGCCATTTATGACAA
>JALTRC010000496.1 GCA_026998145.1 Gammaproteobacteria bacterium | reverse complement strand
GTGGCCCAGGTATCCACCATGGTGCCGGAATCCACATAGGCGCCGATATTCACATAGGAAGGCATCATCACAACACTGGGTGCAATATAGGAACCTTTACGGGCAGTCGCCGGTGGCACAACACGCACACCGGATTCGCGGAAGTCGCGGGAGTTGTAATCGGCAAACTTGGATTCCACCTTGTCGTAATAGTTGGTGAAGCCGCCTTTAATAAATTCATTGTCATTGATGCGGAAAGATAACAGCACAGCTTTTTTCAGCCATTCGTTTACCACCCAGTCGCCGGATGTTTTTTCCGCAACCCGGGCTTCGCCACTGTCCAGCATGGCGATAACGGTTTCAACCGCTTCACGTACACTGCTTTCCACATTGCGAGGGGTGATCTCGGCACGACGTTCAAAGGCTTCTTCAATAATGGTTTGTAAATTATCCATCAGGATATCTCCACTTAGGGTTAGAGTTGTTCGATAAATGTTTTAAGGCGTTGGGCGGCATCCAGGGTTTCAGCCTGTTCAGCCACCAGCGCCATGCGAATATGATTTTCACCCGGATTTATGCCGTGGGCATGGCGGGATAAATATTGCCCCGGCACCACGGTCATGTTTTGCTGTTTAAATAATTGCTGTGCAAAATCTGTATCTTGAATGGGTGTTTTCAGCCACAGATAAAAACCTGCATCCGGCAGATTGACATCAATCACCGGCTGCAAAATATCCAGCACGGATTTGAATTTCTGCTGGTATTCATGGCGATTGTCTACCACATGCTGCTCATCCTGCCAGGCCTTGATACTGGCCATTTGCAAAGGCACCGACATGGCGCAGCCGTGGTAGGTTCGATACTGGAAAAAACTTTTTAAAACCTCAGCGTCACCGGCAACAAAACCGGAACGCAGACCGGGCAGGTTGGAACGCTTGGATAAGCTATGAAACACCACGCAGCGTTTAAATGCCTCGTTGCCCATTTCAATAGCGGCCTGCAATAAACCGGCAGGTGGCTGGCCATCATTAAAATAAATTTCTGAGTAACATTCATCCGAGGCAATAATAAAATCATATTGCTCGGCCTTTTCAATCAGGGACTTTAGCTGCTCAAGGGGAATCACCGCGCCGGTGGGATTACCCGGTGAACAAATATAAAGCAGCTGGCAGTCCTGCCAGTGTTTTTCATCAATGGCATCAAAATCCGGCAGGTAGTGATTGTCGGCCAGTGTATTATAAAAATACGGCTCGGCGCCGGCCAGCAGCGCCGCTCCCTCGTAAATCTGGTAGAAGGGATTGGGCATAAAGACTTTGGCGGGCCGGCTTCTATCCACCACCGCCTGGGCAAAGGCAAACAGGGCTTCACGAGTGCCATTTACCGGCAGAACCTGGCTTTCAAAATCCACCTGTCCGTTTAACTGAAATCGATGATCCAGCCAGCCGGCAATGGCCTGACGCAATTCCGGCAGACCTTTGGTGAGCGGATAACGGCCAATCTGATCCAGGCTGGCCGCCAGCTCATCCAGCACAAAAGCCGGCGGTGCATGGCGGGGTTCGCCAATGGACAGGGCAATATGCGCTTTGTCAGCCGGCTTGATGCCCTGCTTGAGCTGGGCCAGTTTTTCAAAAGGGTAGGCTTGTAGCCGATTCAGGTCGGGATTCATGTACAATCGGGCGTTATTTAAAGAAGGCGGGATTATACCCTAAAGGTGATTAAAATGGCCGTTTTGTCCATGCATCATGTGAGTCTGCTGGTCGCCGATACACAGGCGGCGGTGGATTTTTATTGCAATGTGCTGGGGCTGCCCCTATGTAATGATCGTCCCGAGCTGGGATTTCCCGGTGCCTGGCTGCAGGTGGGTGAGCAGCAGATCCATCTGCTGGAATTACCGAATCCCGACCCGGTGAAAGGGCGGCCTCAACATGGGGGACGTGATCGTCATACGGCTTTTGCGGTGGATAATCTTGCGGCCATAGAAGCGGAGCTGGAAAAACGCCAGCTTGAGTTCAGCCGCAGCAAATCGGGCCGGGCGGCGATTTTTTTTCGTGATCCCGATGGTAATGGTATTGAGTGTATTGAAACAGCTCCTGTGTGAGTTAAAAGGTTAATCATTTGTTTGAACGATTTGAAATCGGTGAACGCGCTATTTTGATTCATACGGAATTAAATGACGAGCGTCAGCGAGAGTCTTTGCATGAGTTTGAAGAGCTGGCCGTATCGGCTGGCGCAAGTATTGAGGATGTGGTCACCAGCCGTCGCCATTCGCCGGATATTAAATACTTTATTGGCCGGGGCAAGGCGGAAGAAATCGCCGAGCTGATTCGCGCCCAGGATATTGAGCTGGCCCTGTTTAACAGTGCTTTAAGCCCGTCCCAGGAACGGAATCTGGAGGCCCTGTTCCAGTGCCGGGTGCTGGATCGCACTGGTCTGATTCTGGATATTTTCGCCCAGCGGGCCCGTACCTTTGAAGGCAAGTTGCAGGTGGAGCTGGCCCAGCTCAAGCATCTGTCCACACGCCTGATTCGAGGCTGGACTCACCTGGAGCGGCAAAAAGGCGGTATCGGCCTGCGGGGGCCGGGTGAAACCCAGCTGGAAACCGACCGCCGTTTACTGGGACAGCGCATCAAGCAAATCAACAAGCGTCTGGAAAAAGTCCGCAAACAGCGGGAGCAGGGGCGGCAGTCCCGGCGCAAGGCCGAGGTGCCAACAGTGGCGCTGGTGGGCTATACCAATGCGGGCAAATCCACATTGTTTAATCGCCTGACCGAGGCGGATGTATATGCTCAGGATCAGCTTTTCGCCACCCTGGATCCCACTCTGCGGCGGCTGGATATGGAGCAGACCCAATCCATTATTCTGGCGGACACGGTAGGCTTTATCCGCCATCTGCCCCATGATCTGGTGGAATCCTTCCGCTCTACATTGCAGGAAACCGAGCAAGCCCATCTGTTATTACATATTATCGATGCCTCCGATGATCTGCGGCAGGATAATATCGAGGCGGTGCAAACCGTACTGGAAGATATCGGCGCTGATGAAGTGCCGCAAATCCAGATTATGAATAAAATCGATCGTCTGGAAATGGCGCCGAAAATCGATGTGAATGAAGATGGCCGGGTCAGCCGCATCTGGGTGTCGGCAAAAACCGGCGCCGGCATGGATTTAATCAAACAGGTGCTGGCCGATTATTTCAAGGAACAGCAGGTCAGCGGCGAGCTGGTACTGGCACCCCATCAGGGGCGTTTGCGTGCCCTGCTGTTTTCCATTGGCGCGGTGCAGTCGGAGAATATCGATGATGAAGGGCTGACCCATCTGCAATTGCAGGTAGCGGAAAAGGATCTGCTGCAAATGGTCAGCCGGGAAAATATCTCTCTGGAAGATGTTATGCCCGCATAGATAAAGCCAATGTTCCATCGGCTCAAATATCAATAGCCTTTTTCTTCTGTTTCCATGACAGACGGGTTACAATCCGCCTTCTTTTAAAAAACGATCATACGTGGAGTACACATGGCCTGGAATGAGCCTGGTGGTAATAAAGATCAGGACCCGTGGGGCAACCGTGGTAATAACCAGGGACCACCGGATCTTGATGAAGTATTAAAGAACTTTCAAAAAAAGCTGAGCGGCTTGTTTGGGGGCAGTGGTCGTAGCGGTGGCAGCCATTCCGGAAATGCTCCCGGTGGTCTGGGTATTGGCATTGTCATTGCCATTATTCTGGCGATCTGGATGGCCACTGGTTTCTACAAGGTTGAAGAAGCCGAGCGGGGCGTTGTGATGCGCTTCGGCAAGCATGTGGATACCACCCAAAAAGGCCTGCACTGGCATTTTCCCCGTCCCATTGAAAATGTGATCAAGGTAAATATCCGTGAACGTCACCAGTTCCCCCTTAAGGCAACCATGCTGACCCAGGATGAAAATATTGTCGATATTGACGGCTCGGTGCAGTATCAGATTGATGATGCAACCGCTTATCTGTTCAATGTGCGTTTTCCTGAAAATACCCTGGCTCAGGCCACTGAATCTGCCCTGCGTCAGGTGATTGGCCGCAGCAAGATGGATTTTGTGATGACTGATGGCCGTGATGAAATTGCCTCGCGCATCAAAACCAATATCCAGGAAATCGTGAATCAATATGGTACGGGTATGACGGTGATTGAAGTCAACCTGCAGGATGCCAATCCACCGGCACCGGTACGGGATGCCTTCCAGGATGTCACCCAGGCGCGGGAAGATAAAGAACGTCTGATTAACGAGGCACAGGCCTATCGTAATGAAGTGCTGCCCAAGGCCCGTGGTCAGGCGGCCCGTTTACGTGAGGAATCTGACGGTTACAAACAGGAAATCGTGGCCCGTGCAGAAGGTGAAGCCAAACGCTTTAGTCAGCTGTTAACCGAATACAGAAAAGCGCCTAAGGTCACTCGCGATCGTATCTATCTGGATACGGTGCAATCTGTATTGAGCAATACTTCAAAAGTCGTGGTGGATGTGAAAGACGGTAATAATATGATGTATATCCCGCTGGATAAAATTATGGGCGGCACCATTGCCGCAGGCACCGTTTCATCCAGTAATCTGACACCGGCGCAGCTGGATCGGGCCCGTAATCTGAAGGCGGATAATCTTCGCAAACGTAGCCAACGCATACGGGAGACACGCTAATGTTTAGATTACTCAGTGTATTGTTGCCCGTTGCTCTGGTGATTTTCTTCTCTACGGTTTTTACGGTGGATGAGCGTGAGCTGGCGATTAAATTCAAGTTTGGTGAAATCGTTGAGTCGGATTATCAGCCGGGCATTCATTTTAAAATTCCTTTTGTTAACAATATACGCAAATTTGATAAGCGTATTCTGACCATTGACGCCAAGCCGGAAAGTTTTTTCACCGGCGAGAAAAAGGATCTGATTGTGGATTCCTTTGTGAAATGGCGCATTGATAATGTGGAAGAGTATTACAAAACCACCGGCGGTGATGAAATGCGCGCCGGCAGCCTGTTGTACCAGACCATTAAAAAGTCTCTGCGGGATGAGTTTGGTAAGCGAACCATTCAGGAAGTGGTGGCCGGTGATCGTGCCGAGGTGATGGGAATCGTCACCCAGCAGGCCCGCGATAAAGCGGAGTCACTGGGTATTGCCCTGGTGGATGTGCGTATCAAGCGTATTGATCTGCCGCCTTCGGTGAGCAACTCGGTGTACAGCCGGATGCGTGCCGAGCGTGAACGGGTGGCCCGTGACTTCCGCTCCAAGGGTGCAGAATCTGCTGAACGGATTCGCGCTGATGCGGATCGCCAGAGCAAGGTGGTACTGGCTGAAGCCTATCGTGATTCCGAAATCGTGCGTGGTGAAGGTGATGCCAAAGCGGCAGAAATCTATGCCAAAGCCTATGGCAGAAATCCTGAGTTTTATCGTTTCTATCGCAGTATGGATGCCTACAGGGCAACCTTTGCGGATAAAAGCGATATGATACTGATAGAGCCGGACTCTGAATTCTTCCGTTATTTTGGCAGTTCAACAGGCAAGTCGAAGTAAGGTACTGTATGATGAGCAAATGCCGGGGCAGTCTGTCTCCGGCATTTTTGTGTGTTGCATAAGGCAAAAAAGTGGACGATTTATTTAACGCGCTGGCGCTGGTTTTGGTGATTGAAGGCATTATGCCTTTTGTTATGCCCCAGAGCTGGAAGCAAACCATGCAGCAGGCCAGCCAGTTACCTGATAATATACTGCGGGCAATTGGCCTGGGCAGCATGCTGCTGGGCGTTCTGCTGTTGTATATGTTACGCAATTAAAGATTAAAGAAGCACAGGGTTTGAATTTGTATGGCCTCATTTGAGCGTTGGTTACTCCCCCAGGGAATTGAAGAAGCCCTGCCTGAACAGGCACAGCGTCTTGAATCCATGCGCCGTGATTTGCTGGATATGTATGCCTCCTGGGGATACAGGCTGGTGATGCCGCCTTTTATTGAATATCTGGAATCACTGCTCACTGGCACCGGCCATGATCTGGATCTGCAAACCTTCAAGCTGATCGATCAGCTCACAGGCCGTTCCATGGGAGTTCGTGCGGATATGACACCCCAGGTGGCCCGTATCGATGCCCATCAGTTAAAACAGGATGCGCCCAATCGCCTGTGTTATGTGGGTACAGTGCTGCAAACCCGGCCCGATGGTTTTGGTGGCAGCCGCAGCCCCATGCAAATAGGCGCCGAGCTTTATGGTCATGGGGGCATTGAAAGTGATGTGGAAATCATCAGTCTGATGCTGGCCACTTTCAAACGCGCCGGGCTGGAAAATGTATCCCTGGATATTGGCCATGTGGGTATATTCCGCGGCCTGGTGGCGCAGGCAGAACTCAATCAGGAACAGGAAGCAGCGTTGTTTGAAATGTTGCAGCGCAAGGCGATTCCTGAAATTCAGGTTTTTGTTCAGGCTCTGGACGTATCAGCCGATATGCAGCAGATGCTGTGTGCGCTGGCAGAATTACACGGCGGTGAAGACTGTTTGCAAAAGGCTGCGGAAAAATTATCATCAGCGGCCGCGCCAGTCAAAGCGGCGCTGGATTATCTACAGCAGACCGTGGCCCTGTTAAAACAGCAGGTGGCGGATGTGGCGATTCATTTTGATCTGGCCGAGCTGCGGGGCTATCACTATCAAACTGGTATTGTATTTGCCGCCTATGTGCCGGGGCAGGGGCAGGAAATTGCCCGGGGTGGCCGTTATGACGATATCGGTCAGGTATTTGGCCGGGCGCGTCCGGCCACCGGTTTCAGTACGGATTTAAAAACACTGGTGAACCTGTCTGCCAGCCAGACAGAGACGCCATCAGGGGCTATTTTTGCGCCTCGTAGTGAGCAGGCGGGACGCTTTGAGCAGATCAGCCAGCTGCGTGAGCAGGGCGAATGTGTTATCGAAGCATTGTCAGGGCAGCAGGGCAGCCCGGCCGATTTGGGCTGT
Organism: Gammaproteobacteria bacterium; assembly: GCA_026998145.1. GTDB lineage: Bacteria > Pseudomonadota > Gammaproteobacteria > SZUA-229 > SZUA-229 > JALTRC01. The sequence continues at coordinate 1,622 of JALTRC010000496.1, read as the reverse complement.
GATCGCCAGCTTATTTTCACCGATGGACAATGGTCTGTTATTAAACTTTAAGGTGCACTCGAAGCACATAAAAAACGAGAAGGCATAGCGTAATGGGTAAGAATGTAGTGGTACTGGGTAGCCAGTGGGGCGACGAAGGCAAGGGCAAGATTGTGGATTTGCTAACCGATCGTGCAGCCGCCGTGGTGCGTTTTCAGGGTGGTCATAATGCGGGCCATACACTGGTTATCGGTGATAAAACCACCGTATTGCATCTGATTCCATCGGGCATTTTGCGTGACAACGTACAGTGCCTGATCGGCAATGGGGTGGTGCTGTCCCCCAGCGCCCTGTTTGAAGAAATGGATATGCTGGAAAAAGAAGGCGTGCCGGTCAGCCAGCGCCTGAAAATTTCTGAAGCCTGTCCGCTGATTATGCCCTATCACATTGCCCTGGATCAGGCCCGTGAAGTGGCCCGTGGCAAAAAAGCCATTGGCACCACCGGCCGCGGCATTGGCCCGGCTTATGAAGACAAAGTATCCCGTCGCGGCCTGCGTGTGGGTGATCTGCTGGATGTGGCCTCCTTTACCGAAAAACTCAAAGGGGTAATGGAATATCACAACCATGCACTGGTGCATTATTTCAAGGCCGAGCCGGTAGATTTTCAGACTACCCTGGATGAAATCCTCGCCATGCGCGATAAGATTGTGGCCATGATTGCGGATATTCCAGCCACCCTTTATCAGCTGCGTAAGCAAGGTAAGGATATTATGTTTGAGGGTGCCCAGGGCACGCTGCTGGATATTGACCAGGGCACATACCCTTATGTGACTTCATCTAACTGTACGGCCGGCGGTGCCTGTACCGGTTCCGGTGTTGGCCCCTGTGATCTGGATTATATTCTGGGCATCACCAAGGCCTATACCACTCGCGTGGGTGCAGGTCCATTCCCCACCGAGCTGTTTGATGATGTGGGTCAGCATCTGGGGGAAAAAGGTCATGAGTTTGGCGCCACGACGGGCCGTAGCCGTCGCTGTGGCTGGTTTGATGCGGTTGCCCTGCGTCGTGCTGCCCAGGTAAACAGTATTACCGGCCTGTGCATTACCAAGCTGGATGTGCTGGATGGTCTGGAAACCCTGCGTATCTGTACCGGCTATGAATATGACGGCCAGACTCTGGAGCTGCCACCGGTTGGCGCCGATGCCATTGAAAAATGTACGCCGATTTATGAAGACCTGCCCGGCTGGACAGAAAGCACCGTGGGAGTTACCGATAAGTCCAAATTGCCAGCCAATGCACTGGCTTATCTGGATCGTCTGCAGGAAACAGTCGGCGTACCGGTGGATATTATTTCCACAGGTCCTGAGCGTGATGAAACCATTGTGCTGCGTAATCCTTACGAGTAAGCTGGTCTTTATTGCTCACACTAAAAAGCCTCGCAATGCGAGGCTTTTTAGTGTGAGCATGAATAAAATATGCCTTATAAAAACAGGCTGATTAAAGTAATGGTATTGGTTTGTGTTTGCAGTGTGGCATCAATGACCAACTTTAGATTATCACTTTGAATAATCTGGGTGGCAATAATGCGATCAGCCATAGTGCCGATATTATCCGCCATAATCAGGATTTTATCGGCCATTTCC
>JALTRC010000495.1 GCA_026998145.1 Gammaproteobacteria bacterium | reverse complement strand
CGGCGTTATCTAAAATATTCACCAGGCGTTGCTGCCGTGAATTAACCTGCTTACGCATATCGTGGAAAGCATCGGTCAGCACCTGAATTTCTCTGGCAGCATTTGCCTCTTCCAGCGCCACCGCCTTACCAGAGGCTTCATCTTTTAGCGCCTGCGCCACCTGCCTTAAGGGGCGCAGAATAATTTTGTCAAAAATAAAGTAGCCAAAAACAGTCATCATGGAACATACCATCAATAGCAACCAGAGCGAACCAGACAGGCGCTGAGCAACCTGAGTAAGCGCCCCCATGGAAATTCGCCAGTTAGACTCTTCCTGTTGGTGCAATAACTGAATAGACTGATCCAGACGGGAAAAAGCCGGATGCAGCTCGTTACTTAACAGTAATAAATCCTGACGCCAGCCAGGTGAGCGGAGCGATAATATGGCTTCCTGATAAGCCTTAATCCCTGAACGCATATTCTCGACCAGTAGTAATAGCTCGGCACTGACATCAACAGGCAGATCACTTTCCCGGCTAAGGGCATCCAGCTTTTTCAATTTAGCCTGAAGATCCTGAATAAATATTTCAATATTGTGCACTCGCTGCTCAAATACAGGCTGCCATGGGTTCGAGAAAACCCCAAAACGAATCGCAACCAGCAAACGGTATTCAGCCATCAACCGAAGCCATGTATAACGACTTTCAGTAAATAAGGTATTAAAATGACCGGGCAGGACATCAGCAGAATCGGTGAATGAAAGCAGACGGTTTAAAGCTGCCAGTATCTCAGTGTTTCTGGCATCAATTTCCAGCATGTTCCGGGTAAACGGAAATGTCTGACGGGAGTCCAGGCGCACTTGAATAAGGTGCTTTAAACCGGTTTTAAGGGTTTCCAGATCATCTCCCAGAATGCGTAAAACATCCTGAAAGCCTGGGATCAGAATAGTCTGCTGTAAATTCCTTAACTCAGCAAGACTACGACTCAACTTCAATACACTGTCATTATAAAGTTGATAGTTCTGCTCATCTGACTGAATCAGAAACTCCAGCAAGGAATATTTCACATCCTGGTATCGCACCGCAAGCTCATGAATAGCGCTTTCAATCGACGCCTGTGCCTCCATTTTCTGGTGATGTTCCTCCACAGAGGTCTGTACAGAATACCAGCCAAACACAGCTGCAAATGACAACACCACAAATAGAAACAGGGCCACATATATATATCGGGCTCTCAGGGTTGCAGGCACAAGAAATTCAGGAATATTAATCAAGACAGGATTCTGGTTGTTCAGTTTTAAAATATGCTCGCCGGCTATTATTTACGTTAAACGCGACCGGAACATCATACCTCAATTCATCTAATAACCGCCTCATAATTATTTGAAACAAAAGCCTTTTTCATTTTAATAAGCCCGGAAATGCCGAAACCGGCTTCCTTATTCAAAATAGTTTAAATAATAAAAAAATACAAAATCACAGAACATCATAATTTTATAATATAAATACAATCGAAAAATAATAGCTAAGCGACTGTTTTTAATCGATTTATTTATATCGTAAATAAACACATTACATACAGATAAAAACGATTACGTAATATTCGCCGTTTCACCTTGAAAAAAACTTAGTCCTATGTGATATTTATCACATACATATAGGTATATACCCTAATATTATTAGGGCGCACAACAGGTAAACCTGTCTCCCCCCCTGGGAAGCACCGTCAGTTAATCACTTAAATAATGCGGTTCCGCTCATTTAAGTAACAAACTCTGCCAAACATGGGGGATGGTTTATTTTTTTACACACCGCCATAGAGGTCACAGAGATGAGCAAAGAAAATAAAGATAGCATAGAAAAACGGCGTAAATTCCTTAAATCCATGGCAGCGGGTTCTGCCATGGCCATTCCAGTATCCGCAGGCGCCATGGGTGGCATGGGAGGCGGTGGTTTTGGTGGCGGTGGCAGCACCGGCGGCGGCACCGCATCGGTTACCCCTTTCCAGGTTCCACTACCCATTCCGCCGGTTCTTCAACCTGTTAGCCAGGATGCCACCACAGATTATTATGAAATAACACAGATGGAAGCGGATGTGGAAATCATCCCCGGCACTACCACCCGCATCTGGGGCTATAACGGCATTACTCCCGGCCCAACCATTGTTGCGCAACGTGGCCGTGAGGTAAAAGTTCGCCAGTACAATGCATTACCTGAGCATATCACCACTCACTTACACGGCGGTCATATTGAAGCAGCCAGTGATGGTCACCCGGTTGATTTTGTTGAGCCAAACAACTTTAAAGACTACACCTATTCCAATATTCAGCGCGCCACTACCCTGTGGTATCACGATCACGCGGAATATCTAACTGCGCCTCACGTATACAAGGGTCTGGCCGGTTTTTATATTATCACTGACGATGCAGAAAAAAGCCTGAATCTGCCCAGCGGTGACAAAGAAGTGGCTTTTGTTATTCAGGATCGCTCCTTTAATGCAGACGGTTCTTTTGCCTATACAGGTAACCGTTCCGGTGAACTGGGTGACACGCTGATTGTAAATGGCGCACCTCAGCCATACCTGGAAGTCTCCAATACCAAATACCGTTTCCGTATTCTAAACGGCTCTAACCGCCGTGAATATATTCTGGCATTAAGCAATGGCCAGCAGATGACACAGATTGGTACTGATGGTGGTTTACTACCATCACCGGTTAATGTTGATACGATCTTTATGTCACCGGCTTACCGCTCTGACATTATTATCGATTTCTCTCAGGTACCAGTAGGCCAGAGTGTGGTACTGCAAAACCTGGATGGTTCTGGCAGCACAGCTGAAATCATGCGTTTTGATGTGGTACGCAGTGAAACAGATACCAGTGACGTGCCGGCTGTACTAAGCACTGATGTGGTACCACTGCAGGAATCTGATGCAGTCGTTACCCGTCGCTTCACATTCAGCATGAGTCGTGGTAACTGGGTGATTAATGGCCAGCCTTATGATTCTCAGCGTATTGATGTGAACCCCAAGCTGGGTACCACAGAAATCTGGGAACTCACCAACCGTTCCATGATGAATCACCCGGTACATATCCACGATATTATGTGGCAGGTGCTGGATGTTAATGGACAGCCTCCGGGAGAGGAGTATATGGGTGAGCGCGATGTATTTGTGGTGCGTCCCATGTCAACCGTGCGGGTCATTGGCCGCTTTGATGATTATACAGGACTGTATGTATTCCATTGCCATAACCTTGAACACGAAGACTTTGCCATGATGGCAAACTTTGAAGTTCAGCCATAATCGATAAGATTAGCTAAAGATGTATCTAAGGGATCAGAGCTTGTATAGTCTGATCCCTTTTATTATTGTGCTAAGGCGCATCTAATAATTAATAAATATTATTTGAATACTCGGAATAATATTTATTAATTAACGCTAATAAAATATAAAGCAGAAATTATGAAAAAAATATTGCCACTGATTCTATTGCTCATTGTCGGTTTTATGGCGGGTATTTATCTTCCCGGCATCTTGCAAAACTATAGCCCGGCTGAAAACAATGCCAGTGAACAGTCGCAAACCTATACCTGTCCCATGCACCCACATATACACAGTGACCATAAAGGCAGCTGTCCTGTTTGCGGCATGGATCTGGTTATCGCAAAGGCATCGAAAGAAACAGCTCCCAAAGGGGAAGTGAGCATCAGCCCGATTATGCAGAATAATCTGGGCATCAAAACAGCCATTGTTAAACGCCGCACCATCTACCGCCCTATTCATTCCTATGGCTATATTAAACAGCTGGAGCAACTGGGCACACAAAAAATTACCGCACCCGTTGATGCCACGGTTATAAAAATCGGCCCTGAAAAAAATAATGCCGAAATTAAAAAAGGCGAAGCTCTGCTGGTTCTACACTCTCCCACCTGGCTGGCCATGCAGGAACAATTCCTGAAAGCATTGCAACAGAGAAATTTAAAAGAGATTCGTCAACTCACCGGCCTGCTTAAACAAAGCGGCATGAATCTGGCCGAGATACAGACACTAAAAACCACGAAAAAGAAAATCCCCAATATTATTATTCGCGCCCAGAAAAACGGCCAGCTCATTTCACTGAATGTAAAAAAACAACAGCAGGTAAAACGTGGCGACCTACTGCTTGAAATCGCCCCGCTCTATCCCATTATCACCTATGCGGAAATGTTTGAAGGTCAATGGCAGTGGCTTAAACCGGGGCAGCCGGCATTGATGCATATGCGCAGTGTGCCAGATGTTGAATGGACCGGCGTGGTACAAAGCGTTGATGATATTGTGTCCAGCCGTTCACGTACCTTAAAAAGCCGTATCGGCTTTAAACTGCAACCGGGCATAGAACTGCATTCCGGCATGCAAACCAGTATTACCGTTTTATCCAATCCACATAAAAATGTGCTGACGGTTCCCTATGATGCAGTGATTCGCACCGGCATCGAAAACCGTGTCATTGTGCTGGATAATGAAGGCCACTTTCATCCCCAGCGGGTGATTATTGGCCTGACTGATGATGAATATGTGGAAATAAAATCCGGCCTTGAGGAAGGTCAGAAAGTCGTAGCCAGCGGTCAGTTTTTACTGGATTCCGAAAGCAATTTATTAAGCGAGCTGGAACGCATGAAAAGCCGCACAGATGATACAGCGGATAAATAGGTGAAGCGATGATTGCAAATATAATTCGCTGGTCCATCGGCAACCGTCCGCTGATTTTTTTACTCAGCCTGTTACTGGCTTTCTGGGGAATTAATGCCCTGCGGGAAATTCCACTGGATGCGGTACCCGATTTATCGGATGTGCAGGTGATTGTTAAGGCCAGCTATCCGGGACAATCCCCTCAGGTGGTGGAAGATCAGGTTACCTATCCTTTAACCAGTGTGCTATCGGGCGTGCCCGGCGCCACCACCGTACGCGGCTATTCCTTTTTTGGGGATTCTTATGTGTATGTATTATTCGATGACAACACCGACCCTTACTGGGCAAGATCCCGGGTGCTGGAATACTTAAATCAGGCAGAAAAACAATTACCGGAAGGGGTTAAACCCAATCTTGGCCCGGATGCCAGTGGCGTTGGCTGGGTGTATGAATATGCACTGGTGGATCGCAGCGGCCGGCATGATCTGGCCGAGCTGCGCACATTGCAGGACTGGTTTTTAAAATATGAATTACAAACCCTGCCGGGAGTTGCAGAAGTGGCCACCATTGGCGGCATGGTCAAACAGTATCAGGTGATTGTTGATCCCAACCAGCTACGTTATAACCTGCTGCCGCTGGAAAATGTGATTAAGGCGATTCGCAATGGTAACGGGGAAAGCAGTGCTTCGGTGATCGAAATGTCCGAAGCGGAATATATGATCCGCGTACACGGTTATATCAACAGCCGGGAAGAATTACTCAATGTAGGCCCCATTGGTTTAAGCACCGCCGGCACCTCAATCTTTATTCGGGATGTGGCCGAGGTACGGGAAGGCCCGGAACCTCGCCGGGGGCTGGCTGAATTAAATGGAGAAGGTGAAGTGGTGGGCGGCATTGTAGTAATGCGCTGGCAGGAAAATGCCCTGACCACCATCGATGCGGTCAAACAGCGATTAGAAGAACTCAAAAAAAGCCTGCCCGATGGGGTTGAAATTGTTGAAACCTATGACCGCTCCGGTCTAATCAAATCATCCGTCAATAATTTACAGAACCGCTTGCTGGAAGAAATGCTCATGGTGGTTCTGGTGTGCTTTATTTTTCTGGGCAATCTGCGCTCTTCATTGATTATTGCACTGAGCCTGCCGCTGGGTATTCTGGCCGCCTTTATTGTTATGCGCTGGCAGGGCATTAATGCCAATATCATGTCGCTGGGCGGTATCGCCATTGCCATTGGCGCCATGGTAGATGCGGCCATTGTGATGATTGAAAATGTCCATAAACATGCGGAAAAAAATCCCTTGCAACAAAGCAGTCGCATAGTAGCCATACAGCAGGCCATGATAGAAGTCGGCCCGCCCCTGTTCTTTTCATTATTGATTATCACCTTAAGTTTTATTCCTGTCTTTGCCCTGCAGGCACAGGAAGGCCGATTGTTTTCTCCCCTGGCCTTTACCAAAACCTATGCCATGGCAGCTGCTGCCGGCCTCTCTATTACCCTGGTGCCGGCCCTGATGGTGATTCTGGTAAAAGGCCACATTAAAGCGGAAAAAGACAGCGCCATTAACCGTTTTTTAATTGGTATATATAATCCGCTGATTCAGTCCGCATTACAGCATCCCCTGAAAAGTATTTTATTAATGCTTGTTCTGTTAGGCACGGCTTTATGGCCCTATGCAAAAACCGGCTATGAGTTTATGCCAGAACTCAATGAAGGTGACCTGCTGTATATGCCAACCACCTTCCCCGGTATTTCCGTTGCCAAGGCAAGGGAGCTATTGCAACAAACCGACCGTTTAATTAAAACCCAGCCGGAAGTCTTGCGGGTATTTGGTAAAGCTGGCCGCGCAGATACCGCTACCGACCCGGCGCCTTTAACCATGCTGGAAACCACCATTCAGCTCAAACCCAAAGATGAATGGCGCAAGGGCATGACCATAGAAAAAATAAAACAGGAACTGGACCAGCGAGTACAGGTACCCGGTTTAGTGAACGCCTGGTTAATGCCCATTAGCGCCCGTATCGATATGCTGTCCACCGGCGTTAAAACACCACTGGGCTTACGCATATCCGGCCCGGACTTAAAAACCCTGGAAACACTTTCTACGCAAATCGAAGCCCGTCTGCGCAAACTGCCCGGCCAGCATTCGGTCATAGCCGAGCGAGTGGAAAGCGGGCGTTATATCGATGTTGTGGTGGATCGTTTTAATGCGGGGCAACACTGGTTTAATTTAAAAGATGTACAGGATGTATTATCCACCGCCGTGGGTGGCATGAATTTAAGCCAGACAGTTGAAGGCCGCGAACGCTATTCCATTAACCTGCGCTATCCACAGGAATTAAGAAACTCGGTGGATAAATTAAAAGACCTGCCGGTAGTCACTGCCCGGGGAGAGCACCTGGCTTTGAGTGAACTGGCGCAGATAAAAATAACCGATGGCCCCGCCTTAATCAAAAGCGAAAACGGCCTGTTAAGCAACTGGATTTATATTGACCTGCCGCAAAGCCAGCTGGCCTCCTTTATTCAGCAGGCCAATGCAATATTTAAAAATGAAATCAAACTGCCTGCCAACTACAGCCTGCAATGGGCCGGTCAATATGTTTATTTACAACGAGCCAGCGAAAAACTGATGAGCATTATTCCCCAAACGCTCATTATTATTCTGGTACTGCTTTATTTAAGTTTCAGAAACATGGTGGAGCCAGCCATTATTATGCTGTCTGTACCCTTTGCCCTGATTGGCGGCTTCTGGCTGATTTACCTGATGGGCATTCAGTTTTCCGTGGCGGTTGCCATCGGTTTTATTGCCCTGGCCGGCCTGGCCGCAGAATTTGGCATTATTATGCTGGTGTATATCAGGCAATCGGTTAAACAGGCACAGCCCCAAAACCAGCAGGAATTTAAAGCGGCTGTATTACAGGGCGCCGTACAGAGGGTTCGTCCCAAAGCCATGACTGTTGCCGTTATTATTGGCGGCCTGTTACCTATTTTAATTCAGCAGGGCACAGGCACCGAGCTGATGATTCCCATTGCGGCGCCATTGATCGGTGGCATGATTAGCGCGCCGCTGGTGTCCATGTTTTTAATTCCTGTGCTTTATGTTCTGTATTATCGGGGTCGATATAAAGCTTTATAGTGAGAAATTAAAGAATAAAGGCTCAGCCACAGGGGGTGCAGAGGTACACAGAGGTAACAGGACTCGGCACAACATCCTCTGCCCCAATACCAGTAAATTATTTTAAACCTCCCCTTTTCAAAGGGGGAATGAAGGGGATTTAAAAACTTTCAGATTTGAATCTTCTATAAATCAGTATTTTAACTGAAACAACTTCAAAGCTCCCCCAGCCCCTCTTTGCTAAAGAGGGGAACTAATGCATTGATTAAAAAACATTTTTTAGTCAATCAGGAAGCATTTCGCAGCTACAAGCCTTTATTCACCCAGCATTCATAACAAGCCTTATCAACATGGGCCATACCATTAAAACAGGCTGCTTACCCGGACTCCCCATAACTTTTCAGAAAAAACATGCTATCTTTAAAGCACGGATTTTTATAAAGATTATGCTTCATATCAGCCCCCTCAACAGTAGAGTCAATACCTGTAACCGTGCCATATAAAAATAAAAAAAATTCCTTTATAAACAAGAAGACAGGGAACTTCAGCACAATTTTAAAAGCATTATACAGGCTGTTCCTGTATACCTTTTTCAGCCTGCTTCTGGCCTACCCTGCACAGGCAGAAGAACATGGGGGTAACAGCGAGAATATTGCCGTGCTATACCCCACTGTTAGCAAACAGTACAGCCATATGTTTGACCAGCTAATTGCAGGTATCAACTCAGTACCCAGCTATCGCTTTATTACCTATCGGGTTAATGCCAAAACCACAGCAGAAGATGTAAAAAAAT
>JALTRC010000494.1 GCA_026998145.1 Gammaproteobacteria bacterium | reverse complement strand
TGATAGCGCTCTAATTCTATTTCCTGCATGGATGACATAGGTTTCTCCGAATCGTTTGAGTTCACCCTGTAATATATGGGCAAGATGGCTTTTTTAAATCCGCACAGGGATAAGATTAAGAAATGATCAGAGCTTCCTTAAAGCAGGCTGAATAAATTCAGGTTCTGAATTCGCACAAAGGTCTGCTGGGCCACCTGCAAGGCGGTTGTCTGAAATGTCAGGCGGGAAATGGCTTCGGCCATATCCAGATCCTCGATATTCGACCTGACTCCCTTGAGCTGCACATCCCGGGATTCATTATCCAGCCGCTGGCTCTCAATGGAATTGAGCCGCCCGCCAATGCGGGTCTGCACATCGATCATGCGATTCATGGCCTGATCGAAATTCTGCATGGCACCGGCAATCTGCTGGGACAGCAATGTATCGGTTAAACCGCCGGGGGCAAAGCTGGCGTCACTGCTACCGCTTACGGTGGCTGGGGAGGCGGCCGTATTACCGGCGCTGATTATATCCATAAAGGCCGGATTGGCGGCAGTGCTGCCATTATTATCCACAAAACTGTTAATGGTGAGATTGCTGCTGCGATCCACATTGCCGCCGTCACTCTGAAAGGCAATATTATCCCCATCCAGTTGCAGGGTCAGGCTTAAGCCGGCTGTTGCCCCCTGCAGGGTGTAGGTGCCATCCCCATTATCGGTAACGCTGGCATCCGCATTAATATCCGCCACTATGCCCGCTGCAATATTGGCATTGGTATCACCGGCGGCCACTGTATAGCTCACCGGAATACTCACCCCGTCAAAATCCACATTAAAGCTGATGGTGTCATTCACATCAAAACCATTGTTGATATAGTCTCCACCAAAACTGCCGCGGATATTACCCGTGCTGGGAGTATCCAGGGTGTCGATCAGTTTTTGCAGACTGGTGAATATATCCTGATTGCGGCTGGCGTTCACACTAAAGGAATCTCCTGCATCCGGTGTGCCGGTGATTTCCACCTGCAGGCCGTTAAAGCTGATGCTGTTTCCATCGGTAAAAGGCTGGGCCGTGGCCACTGTTGCGCCGGTGGTGGTATTGATTACATCGTAAGTATCCGGAGCGGTAAACTGAATACGAAAATCCTGCTGCTGAAACGCTGCCGGGTTGACCACCGAGCCCACACTAATAACCCCTGTGCCACTATTGGCCGTATGAGCATCCACGGAAAAATCCCCATTGCCCATGCGAATACGCTGGAACACCTCGGCGCCGGAATCGCTGCTGGCCACCTGTCGGCTGGAGCCAATCTGCAATTGCAGCTGCCCCTCATCACCGTTATAGGTAATATTACCCAGGGCATCCCGGGTAAACGGCTGGGTTTTGGACTGGAAGCCCGCAAACAGATAATCCCCGCTCACATCTTTGGTATTGGCATAATCCATCAGCTCGCTGAGCTTTTCTTTCAGCTCGGCAGCAATCGCCTGCTGGGATTGCAGATCATTCACCCCCGTATTGGCTGCCTGCACCGACAGTTCTTTTACCCGCTGAATCACATTTACCGAGCTTTCCAGAGTGGTTTCCTCCAGATTCAACCGCTGGGTGGCATAGTCTGCATTGCGATCAAACTGCTGTAGCTGGGCAATGGATTCATTTAAATCCAGCACTCTGGCCGCTGCACTGGGATCATCGGAAGGCACCCGGTTTTTCTTGCCGGAAGCCACCTGATCCTGGCTTTGCAGCACGGCGCTTTGCTGCTCCAGAATACTGCTCAGGCCCTGCCTGAAAATCTGATTAGTTGAAATACGCATGACTACACCACATCCAGTAAGGTCTGAAACAGGGTTTGCGCCGTTTGCACCACCCGCGACATGGCCTGATAGGCCTGTTGAAAACGAATCAGGTCAGCGGCTTCCTCATCCAGATTCACACCGGAAATGGATTCCCGCTCTGCCTGGGTAGACGTGAGCAGGCTTTGCTCTACCTGTAAATTGATTTTAACCTGCTGGGTGGTACTGCCTACGGCGGTGGTCAGGGCGCTGTAATCCCGCTGGAAGGTGGTGTTATTGCCATCTAGAATGCCGGTGCTTTGCAGGGCAATCAGGGATAGCATATTGCGATTATCACTGGATGCGGATGTATTTTCCTCCACGGTAATCACATCACCGGCCGCCGGCGAACCATCCAGCTGCACCTGCCAGCCATTAAAAGCCACTGTCATACCCGGCGTATAAGCCACATTGGTGGCCAGCGCCACCCCCTGCACCGTATCAAATACATCAAAAGTGCCCGGGGGATTATTGAAAGTGATGGTCACCGGGTTGAGCAGATTGGCATCCCCCACATTGGTCACACTATCGCCGGATACGGACACATCACCGATATTGGCAAAGGCGCTGCTGGCGCGGATGGGTGATGCGGCAGCAATATCCGCCTGATCGGTAATCAGGGTGGTAAAGCGCAGCGCCCCTTCCCGGGTGGGCTGGATTAAAAAGGAGTCGGTATTATTGGCCACACCGGAGATAGTGATATTCAAACCATCCACATTGCTGAAACTGGGGCCGGCGCCGGAGGCCACTGTCTGGTTATCGGACAGGCGCAGCACATTGTAATTGGTGCCATCAAAACGTACCTGATAATCAGATAATGTCAGGGCACTCACATCGGCAATGGCATAGCTGACCTCCGCCGTACCCGTATTATTGGCATTGGCAATGGCCAGCTCCACGCCACCGGTAAAGGTTTCCGAGCCGCCAACCGTAATCGTGTTATTGGTCACTGTGGCGCCGGCCACCCCATTTAAATCCAGCAGGGCATTGACCCCGGCATTGCTGGCATCATTATCGGTTACATTATTGATTTGCAGGCTATTGCTGGTGCCGGCCACGCCCGCATCACCCACAAAGGCAATATCCGTACCGCTGAGCTGAAAAGTTAAACTGGCACCTGCCGAGGTGCCCGCCAGGGTGTAGGTACCATCACCATTATCGGTAACATTGGCATCCGCATTAATGGAGGCCAGCAATCCATCGGCCACTTGCGTATTGGTATCACCGGCCAGCACCGTATAACTGGCCGTCACTGTCTGCCCGTCAAACAGTAAATCAAAGCTGACCGTATCCCCCACATCAAAACCATTATTGACATAATCGCCCCCCAGGCTGCCTTCCAGGCGGCCGGTGCCCACGGTGCTGAAAAAATCCGTACCCAGTACACCATTTAAGCTGTAGCCCTGTGTATGCACCGCATTCACACTTTCCGACAGGGCAATAGCGGTGCGCCCCAGACGATTTTGCACCTCACTTAACATACTGTTGCGCACATCCAGCAGGCCGCCCAGCTCGCCACCGGTAATGGTGCTGGTAATATCCACATTGCCGGCTGCCCCCTGCAGGGCAATCGCCTGCTGGCCCGGTTGCGCCGGATCGTTCTGGGTGGCCAGATTAATAGACAATGAACCGGATACCAGCAGCTGGCCGGAACCCACCAGCACATTTAAGGTGCCATCGGTTTGCTCCACCACATTCACGGAAATCTTTTCTGCCAGCTGATTGAGCAGCTTATCCCGCTGATCCAGCAAATCCGCCGGCTGCTGGGTAGACAGGCTGATGCGGGCAATGGATTCATTTAAACGGGCAATTTCGGTGGTCAGACCATTGATTTCCGAAACCTGGAAGGAAATCTGATTATCCACTTCCTGACCTATGCCCTGTAAATTCCCCGCCATATCGTTAAAGCGCTGCTGCATAATCTCCGCACTGCCCAGCAGAGCCACCCGCGGCGCACTGGCGGAGGGGTCATTGCTCACATCATTCAATGCATTAAAAAAGCCATTCATGGCCGGCAGCAGGCTGGCCTGATCATCGGCAATCATGTTCTCGATACGGGAGGCATAGGATTCAAACAGACCGAGGCGGGAGGTGCTGGAGGAGAAATCGCGGATATTACCGATAATAAATTCATCCGCCAGACGCTGCACATCGGTGAGGTCCATGCCCTGCCCCACAAAGGTCTGCCCCACATTCTGTGGCAGCCGCGCATTAAACTCCACCCGCTGGCGGGTATAGGCTTCATTACCCACATTGGCAATATTCTGGGAGGTGGTGGCCAGAGCGCCCTGATAAGCGCGCAGTCCTGAGGTGGCGGTATTTAATATACTGGGCATAATTTAACCTGCGTCCTTAAGATAGCGGCCTGTTCGGAGGATTCTTTAATGCCGAGGTCTGCTGCTGTAATAGTTTACTGTTACGAATACGCTGAATTTTGCCCGCATAATCCGGATCGGTCGCATAGCCGGCCTGTTGCAGTTCGCGGGCATAAGCGTCCGGGTTATAGCCCTTCTGTAATGCCTGCTGATAACGGGGATGCTGCTGGATAAAATCCACATAATCATCAAAGGCTTCACCAATGGAATCATAGGCGCGAAATCTGGCCTGCTCTTTCTGCATGGCCCCATCCCGGAATTCCAGGGTTTTCACGGCAATGGTTTTGCCCGACCAGCGACTATCCGCCTTGATACCAAACAGGCTGTAACTGATCTGGCCATTTTCAAAGCTGCGGGTGTATTTGCCCCAGCCGGTTTCCAGTGCAGACTGGGCAATCAGCACATCCGGGTCTATGCCCAGCTGAAAAGCAGCCCGCTGGGCATGGGGCCAGAGATCATTGATAAAATCTTCCGCCTTCGTCCAGGGCGTTTTCACTTCAGCCTGTATTTCCTGCTGGGGATAGGGATGATCGATAGCTCTGGCCCGGGTTTCCGGCTGTGGATTCACCTTGAGCGGCCGGCGTTGATAATCCCCTATCGAACGATGCTCCACCGGCGGCTGCACACCACCCAGCTGGCGTTCAATCACATCCGCCAGACCTATGCCTTTTGCCGCCGAGATATTCATGCTGATCTGCTTGTCATACATGTCCTGATACATACGCTGCTGATTGCTGCCAAACAGGCCCCCATCAGGCACCGTATCCCGCATGCCTTTTAGCATCATCTGCACAAACAGGGCTTCAAACTGCTGGGCCACCTTTTTAATGGCCGCCGGACTATTCTGCCTCGCCTGCTGCCGCAAGGTAGTGAAGCTGTCGAAATCCGTATAACTGGCTGGCTGCATGGAATCGCCTTTAAATAACGATTAATTCGGCGGTCAGGGCACCCGCCTGTTTCAGGGCTTCTAAAATCGCCACCAGATCACCGGGGGCTGCGCCCACCTGATTCACCGCCTGCACAATGGCATTTAAGGAAACCCCCGGATTAAACATAAACATGCGGCTATCCGGCTGATCCACATTGATCTGTGTATTGGTGGTTACCGCCGTATTACCCGCAGCCAGCGGATTAGGCTGGCTGACTTCCGTATTCTCGGCAATGGTCACGGTTAAACTGCCATGGCTGACAGCGGCCGGATTCACCCGCACCTGTGAGCTGATCACAATGGTGCCGGTACGGGAGTTCACAATAATCCGCGCCGGGGCTTCATCTGGGGTAACCTGCAAATTCTCCACAAAAGATGCAAATTCCACTTTCTGAGAGGTGGTGGGCGGCGTTAATACCTGTATGGAAACCGCATCCAGCGCATGGGCACTATCCGGCCCCAGCACTTTATTAATCGCTTCCACCACTCGTTTGGCGGTAGTGAAATCCCCCCGATTCAAATTCAGCACCAGATGCTTCATATTGGCAAAGGGATTGGGGATGGCCCGTTCAACTGTAGCCCCATTGGGAATACGCCCCACGGTGGGGATATTAACGGTGATTTTTGAACCATCACTGCCGGATACCCCAAAACCACCCACCACCAGATCCCCCTGGGCAATGGCATACACTTTATTATCTATGCCTTTTAAAGGTGTCATTAATAAACTGCCCCCCCGCAGCCCCTTGGCATTACCCAGAGATGACACGGTAATATCAATTTTCTGGCCCGGCTTAATAAAGGGTGGCAGCTCCGCGTGAATGGATACGGCGGCAACATTCTTCAGCTGGGGGGTAATATTTGCCGGCAGGCTGATGCCGTATTGCTTCAGCATGTTCTTGAAACTTTGAATGGTGAACTGGGTTTGGGTGGTCTGATCACCGGTGCCATCCAGCCCTACAACCAGTCCGTAGCCCACCAGAATATTGTTTCTCACCCCGGCAATCGAAGCGATATCCTTAATCCGCTGCGCCTGCACTCCCGGCGACAAGAGTAAAAGAATCAACAAAATATTGAACGGCCTGAACATTTGCATTGGGCTTTCTCCTGATAGATGGAAAAGGTAAATGCAAAGCCGATGCCAGAAACTCCAGTGAACCTCTGACAGTTATAAAAATTTAAACTATGCTCCATCTCAGCTTAATAAATAACCCGAGCAAATGATTAAATTAATATATTACGATATTGACAAATATCAATGTTACCCCGGCAATCGCCTGCTTTAATCTAGCCATAAACAATATAAATGGAACTATTTTGAATACACAGGCAATCAATCGTAAGCAGTTTTTGCGGGGCCAGTTTAAAGGCGAGCAGCCCCTGCGGCCTCCCTGGGCGCTGGACGAATATCTGTTTACCGATATTTGTGAGCGCTGCGGCGACTGCATCAGTGTTTGCCATGCCGGTATTATTCAAAGCGGCTCCGGCGGTTTTCCGGAAATGAATTTTACCGACAGCGGCTGTGACTATTGTGGCGACTGCGCCGATCGCTGCAAACCCCAGGCCTTAATACGACACAATCAAACATCTCCCTTCCCCTCCCAGCAAAAAGTTTCCATCGATCATTCCCGCTGCTTTACCGAGCGGGGCATTGTCTGCCGCAGTTGCGGTGAAGTGTGTGAATACGAGGCCATTGGTTTTAAACCGGCCAGAGGTGGCGTCAGCCATCTGCAACTCAATACTGAACTTTGTGATGGCTGTGGCGAATGTGTGCATGTATGCCCGGCCAATATTATCCAGATTAAAAAATCCAGCCATGGAGAACGCCAATGAGTGAATACAACTTATGTAGCCTGCTGGTTCATGCCCATCAGGGGCAAATGAACCGGGTACAGGAAATGCTGCAGCAGCGACCGGGGGTAGAGGTACATGCCAATACCCAGGACAGTCGAATGATTGTAACGGTGGAGGCGGATAATCGCCGCGAGGTGGCCCAGCAGATTATGGATATACAACAGCTCGAAGGGGTGCTGTCCGCTTCGATGATTTACCAGTTTAGTGATGATATAGATGAATTTGAACCTGCCCAAAAGAGGATGTCAGCATGAAATTAACCCGTCGTGAATTTGTAAAAACCAATGCCATTGCCGCCACGGCTACGGCCGCTGGTATTACCCTGCCCGGCATGAAGGAAGCGCTGGCAAATACTGAAGATACCATTCGCTGGGACAAGGCGCCCTGCCGTTTCTGCGGCACCGGTTGCAGTGTTTTAGTGGGCACCCAGAACGGTCGCATTGTGGCCACCCAGGGTGACCCGGATGCGCCGGTTAACCGTGGCCTGAACTGTATTAAAGGTTATTTCCTGTCGAAGATTATGTACGGCAAGGATCGTTTAACCAAACCCCTGCTGCGCAAAACCAATGGAGTATATGATAAAGAAGGCGACTTTGAAGAAGTCTCCTGGGATGAAGCCTTCGACATCATGGCCGAAAAATGGAAGGCCGCCATGAAAAAAGACATGGCCGCCAATGCGGGCAAGCCGGTTGAAAAAATGACCTCTACCGTGGGCATGTTCGGTTCCGGTCAGTGGACCATTTTTGAAGGCTATGCGGCATCCAAATTAATGAAGGCCGGTTTCCGTTCTAACCATATTGACCCCAATGCCCGCCATTGTATGGCATCGGCGGTAGGCGGCTTTATGCGCGCCTTTGGTGCTGATGAACCCATGGGTTGTTATGATGATCTGGAACATGCGGACGCCTTTGTATTATGGGGCTCCAATATGTCGGAAATGCATCCCATTTTATGGACACGGATTACCGATACCCGCCTCACCAAAGATAACTGTGAAGTGCATGTATTATCCACTTACAAACATCGCAGTTTTGATCTGGCCGATAACCCTATTATCTTTAAACCGCAAACGGATCTGGCAATCTTAAATTACATTGCCAATTATATTATTCAGAACAAGGCTTACGATAAAGACTTTATCAACAAGCATGTACACTTTAAGAAAACCCCCACTGATATTGGTTATGGTCTGCGCCCGGATAACCCGCTGGAGAAAAAGAAAACCGGCAAGGGTGGCAAGCTTACCGGCATCAGCTTTGAAGAATACGCCAAAAGTGTTGAGCCTTATACGCTGGAAAAAGCCCACGAAATTTCCGGTGTACCTAAGGAAAACCTGCTGCGTTTAGCCAAACTGTATGCAGACCCCAAAAAGAAAATTACCTCTTTATGGACCATGGGCTTTAACCAGCATACCCGCGGTGTATGGGTTAATGGCTTAATGTATAACGTGCATTTATTAACCGGTAAAATTTCCCAGCCGGGCAATGGCCCCTTCTCATTAACCGGCCAGCCTTCCGCCTGTGGTACTGCCCGTGAAGTGGGTACATTCTGTCACCGCCTGCCGGCTGACTATGTGGTTAAGAAAAAAGCCCATCGTGAT
>JALTRC010000493.1 GCA_026998145.1 Gammaproteobacteria bacterium | reverse complement strand
GGGCATCAGGGCGACTTGCGAAAGCCCGGTTTTTTCGGGCAGATCAAACATAATATTCATATTGTGCAGCGCCTGCCCGGCGGCACCCTTGACCAGATTATCGATGACCGAAGAGACCACAATCATATCCCCCTGCTGAGGCCTGAATACGGAAATCCGGCACATATTCGAGCCGCGCACACTGCGGGTTTCCGGCAAGCCTCCCAGCGGCAGCACATCCACAAACGGCTCATTCCCATAACGCTCCTGATATAGCCCATGCAATTCTGCTTCGCTTATCCCGGTTTTGGCCACAGCATACAGGCTTGCCTCAATACCCCGAATCATCGGTGTTAAATGGGGCACAAAGGTCAAACCAATCTCGGACCGGGCAATATTACCCAGTGTCTGGCGAATCTCCGGCAAATGCCTGTGACCTGCAACCCCATAGGGCTTAAAACTTTCTGAGGCTTCACATAACAAACTGCCCACATTGGCACCACGGCCCGCGCCACTCACTCCGGATTTGGCATCTGCAATCAGGTGAGATGCATCCACCAGATCATTTTCCAGCAGGGGCAAAAAGCCCAGTGTCACTGCCGTGGGATAGCAGCCGGGATTTGCCACAATACGCGCCGACTGAATGGCTTCACGATTAATTTCCGGCATACCATACACCGCCTCTGCCAACACATCCGGGCAGGCATGCTCCATCTGATACCACTGCTGCCAGGTGGCGGTATCCTTTAAACGAAAATCAGCCGCCAGATCAATGACCTTCACCCCCGCTGCCAGTAAATCAGCCGCCATTTTCATGGCCGTGCCATTGGGCGTGGCAAAGAACACCAGATCGCATTGGGATAAAACATCCAGCGATGGTTCCTTAAATGACAAATCCAGATGCTCGCGCAGATTCGGGTAAATATCCGATACCTTGCGCCCAGCCTCAGCCCGCGAGGTAATAACCGTAATTTCCACTTCCGGATGCGCCACCAGCAAACGCAGCAGCTCAACTCCCGTATAACCGGTTCCACCAACTACGCCGGCCTTAATCATCTGAACACCTCATATAATTTCTAAAAAACAAGCAACAAGTCTTTGAAAAACAAACGACGAGTATAGCCCCTATTGGCCACACTGAACAACAAACAGGCTTTGCTGTATTCATCGAAAAAGGTAAACTGCCACAAACTTCAAGAGACCCGAACATGCTCTGGATTAAAGCCTTTCACATTATCTTTATGGTTAGCTGGTTTGCCGGCCTGTTTTACCTGCCACGGTTATTTGTCTACCACGCCATGACTGACGATGCGGCCGGCAATGAACGCTTTAAAATCATGGAAAGAAAACTCTATAAATTTATTACACCCTTTATGCTGCTAACAGTTGCACTGGGCCTGTGGCTGATGTTCGAATGGCAGCTATACACATCTATCTGGATGCAGATCAAACTGCTGCTGGTGACAATCCTGATTGGCTATCACTTTTATTGCGGCCATCTGGTCAAGGTATTTGCCAATGACCAGAGTCGGCATAATCATGTGTGGTACCGCTGGTTTAATGAGCTGCCGGTACTGCTACTGGCCGGGATCGTGATTCTGGTGGTACTTAAGCCTGTTTAGCCAGCAGCAATGGCTCCAGCTCTGCCAGTGCCCTGCGGTACACATTACGCTTGAAAAACACCACCTCATTCATGGGATACCAGTAATCCACCCAGCGCCAGCCATCAAACTCCGGCCGCTCAGCCACCGCCAGATTCACATTATCCTCACTACCCACCAGGCGCAGCACAAACCAGATCTGCTTCTGGCCGATACACACCGGGTGTTTATTACGGCGAATCATGCGCTTGGGCAAACGGTAACGCAGCCACTTGCTGGTTTTACCAATAATCTCCACATGCTCTGCCAGCAGTCCGGTTTCTTCAAACAATTCCCGGTACATGGCCTCATCCGGCGTTTCATTGGACTGTATGCCACCCTGAGGAAACTGCCAGGTATTCTGCCCATAGCGGCGCGCCCAGAAGACCTTGCCCTCCAGGTTACTTAAAATAATACCGACATTCGGCCTAAATCCGTCAGAATCAATCACTTAGCATACCTTATTAAATAATAGCTTCATTCTTCCAAAAAACCCTGCCAAGGGCAATGGCTGATTATGTACAATACCCGATCCCCGCAAAAACTATAGACCGTTTTTTGCCTGTTTAAGTTTATACAAGGAACAAGATTATGGCGCTGGCCTTATTTGATTTAGACAATACACTGCTGGCCGGTGATAGCGATTATCTCTGGGGTGTATTTCTGGCCGAGCAGGGGCTGGTGGATAAAGATATTTATGAAAAGGAAAACCAGCGCTTTTACGATGAATACAAGCAGGGCAAGCTGGATATTATGGAGTTTTTAGCGTTTTCCTTAAAACCCCTGGCCGATAACGATCTGGGCACATTACTGAGCCTGCGGGAAAAATTTCTGCAGAGCATTATCCAGCCCTTAATGAGCCCCGCTTCCTTCGAGCTCATTGAAAAGCACAAACAGCAAGGCGATACGCTGCTGGTCATTACCGCCACCAATAGCTTTGTTACCGCGCCGATTGTTGAAGCCTTTGGCATTCCCAATTTACTGGCAACCGAGCCGGAAAAAACACCCGAAGGCTATACTGGCCGTGTTGCCGGCACTCCCTGTTTTCAGGATGGCAAGGTTATTCGGCTGAATGAGTGGATGAAAGAAAATAACTGCAACCTTGACAACAGCTGGTTTTACAGCGATTCCCGCAATGACCTGCCCCTACTGGAGATAGTCGCAAATCCGGTAGCCGTCGACCCAGACGACCACCTTAGGGAAACCGCCTCGAAAAGAGGCTGGCCAGTCATTTCACTGCGTGAACAGGCTAAAAAACAGGGCTAACGCTGGCCTAATCTACATTTTCTGGCGCGAAGCGTAAGCAATAACAGCATCAGATAAAACACTATACCCAATGAGCCGCCACCGCCCCCTGTGTTTTCGTTTGCTGTATCCGTAGCTGTATCCGTGCCTGTGCCTGTCTCTGCCGTTACAGCCGTAACCCTGACCTGAGCCGATGCAATAATGGTATGCTCGGCTGAATCCGTTACACTAAAGTTAAAGCTATCCTCGCCTTCAAAATCGGTATCAGGCTGATAAATAAAAGCATTTCCCTGCCGGCTGACCTGACCATGAGCCGCAGGGGAGATAATCTCAAAGCTAAACGTATCTGCCGCATCTGGATCTTGCACACTGGGTTCCAGTGGACTTGATGCCTGATTGACCTCTGTGCTGATAATTAGCTCGGCGCTTTCTGGCGCACGATTCAATACATTCACCTGAACCGTGGCAATGGCAGGTACCGGCAGGCTGACACCACGGTCGTTTGTTACCTGAAATTCAAAACTATCCTGCCCTTCAAAGCCATTGACAGATTGATAATATAATCGACCACCTCGACTACTTGCGCGGCCATTGGATGGCTGGCTCACAATACTAATCGAAAATACCTCACTGCCCTGAGCAGTAATATCCGGCAGCACACCCTCACTCTCCTGGCCCTGCGGCACCGTAATTTGTGCCGAGGCAAAAGTCGGCCCGGGGATGGCACTAAACACAGCCGTTGCCACCCTGTCCTGCGTCATTCGCACGCTATTGCCGATGTCTGTACCCGCCACATCACCCTGCCATTGGCTTAACTCAAACCCTTCTTCTGCCAGTGCAGTAAGCTGCACCTTCTCTTCATTGGCAAACTGATAAACGCCGGCTGAAATGTCATTACCCGATGGCGACAGGCTCACCGTGCCATTGCCCTGTACCTGCACGGTCAGGGATGTGCTTTGGGGAGGGTCAATACGCCGACGATACAAATGCAGCCGGTCATTGGAGGCAAAAGGCGCAGCATAAGATTGCTGATTTACCCAGAAAGCATAACGGCCATCCGGCGACAATGCCGCTGTACGTACCTGTGAATTGCTGGGTAGCATATCACTGATCCAGTTAGGCACGGCCAGGCCAGCAGGGAAAACACTGGTTTCACGGGAGACAAACATATCCTCCACATTATTGGCATCACCACTGACAATATCCGTATGGGAAGACACCCATGCCACTTTAAGCGCATTATTACTGCCTAAACGATCCACGGATACGGATACATCCTGTAGTGGAAATGCAGCATCCATTGCCGAGCCTGCACCATTGGCAGCGGCGCTGACGAATGTTAGTGAACGGGAGGAGAAGCTGGCACCCGATACTTCACCCCGGGATAAATACACATCTGCATCAATAGCATCACGATTATCGTCGGCTGGCAGCAGATTACTGCGCGTTACAAAAGCCACGTCATCGCCATTTGGGCTTATTGCAAATACAGTGCCGCCACTTCCCGCAATAATGGTTTCAGCGCGTTGCGTGGTATCTAAATCACCTCCGGCATCACTGCCGGCAAAGCGAATTAAACGCAAGGCACCATCGCTGCGGCTATTAAACACAACATAGCGCCCATCCTGCGTGACCTTGGGTAATTCCGAAGTGTTATCCGGCATGGCGGTTGCGCTAATATTACTCACCGCATGGGTAACATAATTATCATTAAAATAATCGCCATCTCCATCTGGATCTAAATCCACCATATACACCTGCGTGCCGGGGTTTGCAGGGAATGCATCTAAATAGGTCGCATTACGGGAAGAGAAAAAGACATAACGGCCACTGAATGTGGTGCTGGCGTTAAAGTTACCAGTGAGCGATATATTAATGGGTGAACCATCCGGCGCTCGGCTCACCACCGCGATTTTTCCTGTGTCTAAATCTTTCACATACAGATTAAAGCCCTGAGTATCAGCCACTAAATTGGTGGCTGCGCTTTCAAAAAACACATAACGACCGTTACCGGATAAGGCTGGACGCTGGCTGTCATCATTCGCCAGTTCACCCAGTGCATTACGGCTGGCAATACGCAAATCCTGACCTGCCCAGATAAAAATATCTTTGCTGCGATTACTGTCACTGCGCACAAACTGTGTACCTGATGATGTAAACGCCACCACTTCACCATCATAAGAGCTGGTAAATTGATCGATACTACCCAGTGTGCAGGTAATCGCATCACCGGCAGCATTAAAGCAAACATTGCTATCAATCCGCGGGCTGACAATATCCAGCGCCACATCCTGTACCACTGGATCTATACGCTCAATAGTGAATTCTTTTACCCCTGTATTACCGGCAAAATCAGAGGCTGCAATCATTACCTTACTGCTTCCCATCGGCAGGCTGATGGTTGCGCCGTATTTATCGGGGAAGCCGCTAACACCGCCCAGCGTGAGAGCCTCGGACAATTGATAACCGCCCTCTTCTCCGGCAATCACCATAACCGGCGCAGCTTCTGCAAGCCCACTACCGGCATCACTAACATCTATGACCAGATCAACCGTTGCCGTAAACAACTGATACTCATCAGCGGCAACCTCTATGACAGGCGTTAAGGTGTTAACACTCACTTCCGGCGCAGCAATATCGTAATACACACGGAAACTTTCCGTACGTGTATTGCCCACGGCATCTCGGCCTGCAATGCTTAAATCGACTTCACCGCCCACAATGCCAACCGCCTCCAACTGTTGTTTTAATTCCGTTTGCTGCAAGCTAAAGGTTTCACCAGCGGGGAACACCCATTCGCTATTACCAGCAACCGTCAACTCACCCGTTGCCCCATTGGAACCCACATCTTCGATACTGAAATGCAAGGGTGTCATTGGTCCAATAACCACACCCAGTGGATGATTCTCCTGCAATGCAAAATTCAGCCTTGGCGCGGTGTTATCCACCTGCACCCGAATCTGCTGCAAGGGTGACAATTGATCCGGTGTTAATGGGTTAAAACTGCGGAAGTACAGGGTGTGCAAGCCTTCATCCAAACCCGCCAAAGGGACTAGATGTGCCGATACATCGGTAAGCGTCTCGGCATTTTGTAGCTGACTATCATCCCATTCGTAAATGAGCCCACCACTACGATCAAAGCTCATGGTGAGCGCCTTGTTCTGCGGCTGGCTGACCACCCAGTTCGCTTCTGCCTGCGAAGTTAAGCCGCTCAATTGCAAAATTTCATCTGCATTTAATATGCGAGTAAAACCTGTTGAACGCACCGCGCGCCCCCCGATTAACGAGCGCCGCTGACTTTTTAATACCTGAGCCGGATCAGGCGATAAAATATTGGCATCAACAAGCTGTGGCGCTTCACCCGCCACCACAAAACGCGCAGAGCGAATCATTTCACGACCACCACGCTGGTTAATTGAGCGCCATTCAATATAAAACGGCTGCTCCTGCAAATTATGTTCTGTGACCAGTCCGCTAAATGTCAGCGACTCACCGGGCGCAAGCTGAGTCCAGTCATTGATAACGGTGGTGCCATCGTCGCTGGTTAGGCGGTACTCATAGGCTTGAGCAAAAACATTAATATCCGCCGTTTGTGCAATTGGGATCTGGGCTAAACCGGGTAGTGTGATGGTACGCTGAATGGGATCCGACTCCAGCACAAAGCTGGCATTGGCATCACGTATCAGATAACTGCGTTCTGCACTATTCACCACTTGTGCATCACCCGTAACTTGCATACGGGTGGATGGCGATAATAGCGTTTCCATCCATACCGGTCCCATTACTGAAAGGCCGCTGTACAGCATCTCGGTATGCTTTTGATCAAACTCGCCAAGCAGTTGCATACGTGGTCCAAAATTATCTGTTGTTGTTAATAGCTTGGCACTACCTACCGCAACGGCTGTATCATCCACTTGCGTATTCAACACTGAGTTATTAATAATTAAACTTGGGTTATTAGCCACGGCATCAAGATCGTCGGGAAACAAATGTACACCAACACCACCCGTTCCCAGTGTTACAAACTGTTTAACATCAGGGCTATTACTATAGTTTGTGATATGAGCAAGCCCTCCTTCAGGCGTTAAATCATCATGCCCGGGCGCACCTTTCATCCCCATCAAGCCCGCAACAAAAGGGCGTACAGCCTGTATTGCAGCAGCAATGGCTTCCCCTGTCGGTGTGCCACTTAGTGCATTCAAAAACTGTGGTGACAAAGATTCATTGATAGGCATTAACAACAGGATGTCTGTCAATGCCTGTGTAGGAAGGTTAAAACCAGCTTCTAAATCTGCATAGCTCACGCCATAAGGCAGCAACAAAAAATCGATATAATAAATCAGCAAATCCTTGGCTGTTTTGATGGCTGCAACTCCAAGCCTTGATTCAATACTGCTGAGCATAATCTGCAAGCGCCCATCTTCAAAAATCGTGCTAGTGATTTGCTCCGGCTCAAAATAGATCTTGGATAAATAAGCCATACTTGAGCCAGCAAATGGTGGTGCATTGTAAATAACATTAGCCACAAATTCTGAATCAGCTAGTGAAGCCTTGGCCGCCTTATCAAGCATGGCGCGTGCCACCAGACTGCCCATAGAGTGAGTGATAATGTTGACCTGGCGGTAACGCGATAATTTACCACCATCACGACGCTCGGTACGCAATAAATCCAGCAAATCTTCGGCGCGTGGATCAACTCGACCTGCGTCCTGATAGGTGCTGCGAATCCATAGCTGTGAAGCAATGCTGGCTTTAAGTGCAGTATTTAATACTGTCCTCGATATAGGCGGGATAGCTGAAGATATGGATGATGCATCTAAGGCCGTATCAATTTCGCTCGAAAACAGTACATCCAGCGCTGAAGGCCGTGGTCGATTTTGTACTGACCATGTACCGTTAATCCAATCTGTACCCGCTAGTAACTGTTCAGCATTCTGCAAAAAAGCATAGCCTTCATCCGCTGTTGAAAATGTATTAAAGCCATCATTTGCCCACCATTGAACCGCCCAGTTTTTAATACCATTGTTAGTGAAAAAAGTAGAGGGTGAACGCTCAGGACCAAATACATAATACTGTAAGTATGCATATGATAGCGGTTTGTTTTTTTCTATTTTATTCAGGCTATCACGCGCCCATGCAGTGCCATCGTCAATATAACCATGCACATAAATCACGGGGGCTTGCGCTGGCCCATCGGGTAAAATCGTTAAGCCATGTGCCGGCATCCCCATAAAAAATAAAACCAGAAGAAATATTCGCTGAATCCCTGCTTTCATAGTACGCCTCATTACAAACGGATAATCATTTACTTAAATCAATCATACCGAAATGCAATAACAGGCCACATCCCGAATATTGGGGATATGAATAATGGAATACGAATAAAAGATGAAATGCCAGAAGCCTGGCAAAAAGGAAATTTAATGAATATTTAGGGCATTAGTAGCCGGCTTAAAGGATATTTCCTGGATGAAAGCCAGCGTTACTTCAGGACAGCAATATATCCTTAGATCCCTCGTATTGCTGCTCGGCCTTTTCGAGTATCTTGTCTAACAAATCTTCCGACAGGCCATTTGCCTCCCATATAGAGGCTGGAATCTCCGCTTCTTCACCAAGATGTGGATCACGGTCTACATGATGGCGCACAATCTGCCAGGCCAGATGCACAAGCATGGCATCGTCCTGATAACTGTCAGCCGCATTTTCAGGATATAAGTGATAACGCACCGC
>JALTRC010000492.1 GCA_026998145.1 Gammaproteobacteria bacterium | reverse complement strand
ATCTGATGGTGTACTCCATTTACACATAGTCGTAGACTGTCGGGCAATAAAGAATAATAAGCAGGGGCCATCCAACATTTCACGTTGCGTTATATAAAACTCCCCTACAGAAACAATACATTAGTTGATAAACATCAACACAGTGTAACAGGTGACGGTGCTTTAATAGCCGCACTTTGATTAAAGATATACAGTTTTCATTGTTCTTTGAACAGTCTGTAAACGCGTTATCCTTTCAGCATCAAAGAGCACAAAAAAGTAAATCAGACGATTTATTTAAACGGGTGGCTCGCCACCAAAATCTTTGACGGGGGTCTTAATATGTCAACGGGTCTTATAATCGCCTTAGCCTGTGCCTTTGCCGGCATTGCTTACGGCGTTATTTCAATTTTCAGCGTTTTATCCAAACCACAGGGTAACGAAGAAATGCAGCGCATTGCCGGCGCAGTACAGGAAGGTGCTATTGCCTATCTGGCTCGCCAGTACACCACTATCGGACTGGTAGGCGCTGTATTATTTGTTGTCATGGGTCTGACACTTAACTGGCTGACCGCCATCGGTTTTGCCATAGGTGCAATCCTTTCAGGTGCTGCCGGTTATATCGGCATGCATGTTTCCGTACGCTCAAATTCCCGTACGGCTGAAGCGGCAAGACACGGCATTAACCCTGCCTTGCAGGTAGCCTTTAAAGGTGGCGCCATTACCGGCATGCTGGTAGTTGGCCTGGGACTGTTAGGTGTTGCCGGTTATTACTCCATCTTAAACGGCATGGGTGTTTCTCAGGAACACGCCTTACATGCCATGGTTGGCCTGGCTTTTGGTGGCTCGTTAATCTCTATCTTTGCCCGATTAGGCGGCGGTATCTTTACCAAGGGCGCCGATGTAGGCGCCGATATTGTGGGTAAGGTTGAAGCCGGTATTCCGGAAGATGACCCACGTAACCCGGCGGTTATTGCAGATAATGTAGGCGATAACGTAGGTGACTGTGCCGGCATGGCTGCTGACCTGTTTGAAACCTATGCGGTTACCATTGTTGCCACCATGTTACTGGGTGGCCTGCTGATGAAAGATGCGGGCGAGCTGGCGGTAACCTACCCATTAGTACTGGGTGGCTCTTCTATTATTGCGTCTATCATCGGTACTTTCTTTGTGAAAGCCAATGATGGCGGCAAGATTATGAATGCCCTGTATCGAGGTACCGGTGTTGCGGCTATTCTGTCCGCCATTGCTTTCTACTTTATTACGGAAAACATGATGGGCGGCATTAGCACATATAGCACTGGCGCACTTTATGGTTCTGCACTGATTGGCCTGGCCTTAACGGTTGCCATGATTGTGATTACAGAATATTACACCGCCACCGAATTTGCGCCGGTTAAGCATATTGCCGAAGCCTCAACCACCGGTGACGGCACCAATGTGATTGCCGGCCTGGGTGTATCCATGCGTTCAACCGCCCTGCCGGTACTGTCTGTTTGTGCTTCCATCTGGGGCGCTTACGATCTGGCCGGTTTATACGGTATTGCCATTGCCGCAACCTCCATGCTGTCTATGACCGGTATTGTAGTGGCGCTGGATGCCTATGGCCCAATCACAGATAATGCCGGTGGTATCGCGGAAATGGCCGAGCTGCCAGACGATGTGCGTAACACCACTGATGCACTGGACGCTGTAGGCAACACCACTAAAGCGGTTACCAAAGGTTATGCGATCGGTTCTGCCGGCCTGGCCACACTGGTACTGTTTGCGGATTACACCAATACCCTGAGCAATGCGGGTCAGTCGGTGACTTTCGATCTATCCAACCACATGGTGATTATCGGCCTGTTTATTGGTGGCCTGATTCCTTATCTGTTTGGCGCCATGGCAATGGAAGCGGTAGGCCGTGCAGCAGGCGGCATCGTTAATGAAGTGCGTCGCCAGTTTAAGGAAAAGCCCGGCATTATGGATTACACCGAAAAGCCGGATTATTCCAAAGCGGTAGACATGCTGACCAAGGCGGCTATCAGGGAAATGATTATTCCGTCTTTACTGCCTGTAGCTGTGCCCATTATTGTTGGCCTGACACTGGGCGCTGAAGCCCTGGGTGGTGTGCTGATTGGTACTATCGTAACCGGCCTGTTTGTGGCCATCTCCATGACCACCGGTGGTGGTGCATGGGATAATGCTAAAAAATATATCGAAGACGGTAATTTTGGCGGCAAAGGTTCCGATGCCCATAAGGCAGCGGTAACCGGTGATACAGTAGGCGACCCCTACAAGGACACAGCCGGACCGGCAATCAACCCACTGATCAAAATCATGAACATTGTGGCGCTGCTGATTGTACCTTTACTGTAAGCCTTAAGCCGGTAACAAACTAAAAACACAGCCTTTCGGGGCTGTGTTTTTTTATGCCTGAATTAAAGCCACAAACCCGCCCCGGAGGTTTTTATCATCAGCACTTAGCGTTATACTCCCCTCCCCTGTTGATCCAGTGATTAAAGACCATGTCAGAGAAACACACACCGACTGAAATCAAACTCCATCAGAAATCCAGGATTCTGGAAATCGGCTTTGAGGACGGCAAAAACTTTAAGCTGCCCTGTGAGTATCTGCGCACCCATGCAAAATCAGCGGAGATTGAAACCTCGGATATTCCAGTTAGCGGCAAGGCCGATGTAAATATTGAAAAAATAGAACCACAGGGCAGCTACGCACTGCGTCTGTATTTTACCGATGGCTACAACACCGGCATTTTTTCCTGGGACAGCCTTTATGAATTAGGTGAAAATCAGGCAAGCAACTGGCAGCAATATCTCCAGCGGCTGGATAAACATCAGCTAAAAAGAGACGCACAGGAACAGGACGAGAACAACAGCAACAGCATTAAAATACTGTATTTTATGGATAATATGTTGCGTGTTACCCGTAAGGAAAGCGAACAGATTGAACTGCCTCCTGCGGTTAAAGACGTACAGGGCCTGCTCAAACTGCTGCGCATGAAAGGCAAAA
>JALTRC010000491.1 GCA_026998145.1 Gammaproteobacteria bacterium | reverse complement strand
CTGGGGCCTTCGGCTTTTGGCTCGGGGAGATTGTCGAATTTCTCGATTTCCGGAAAGGATATATCCACCACCGGCTGATGTTCCGCCTCAACGGTTTTCAGCATCTCCGGCAAACGGTGAATGGTCTGGGGGCCGAAGACCATATCCACATAAGGGGCGCGCTGGCGGATCACATCCCCTTCCTGGGAGGCCACGCAGCCGCCCACACCTATGACCAGATCCGGCTTGTCCTGTTTCCAGTTTTTCCACTGGCCCAGCTGGGAGAAGACCTTCTCCTGGGCTTTTTCACGGATAGAGCAGGTATTGAGCAAAAGAATATCCGCATCTTCGGGCTTGTCCACCTGTATCAGCTCTTCGCCCTCGGCCAGCACATCGTGCATCTTGGCCGAGTCGTATTCATTCATCTGACAACCGTAGGTTTTAATATATAACTTGCGCGCCATAACCGTCTATTCAATGGAGGAACCGGCTATTTTACTACGATAGGCGCAAAATGACAGCATATTGAAAGCCTCGCCCCTGCCACTGGTCAATGTAAGCTTCTCACTGCTATGAATAGGGAATACAAAAATGCCTGATATGCGATAATAAGCGCCGTTTCAAAGCCACTTCAAGGTTTTACCATGCCCCACACCATTGAGCAGGAAGAGAAAGGACTCTACCGACAATTTACCGGCATTATCAGCGGTGATGAAATACTGGAATCCAATTTTGATACACATGCACTTCCGGGATACCAGGAGCTCCATTACATTATCAATGACTTTAACGCCGCTGATGGTCACTCCATTGAGATAGCCCATACCCAGGCCTATGCCTCATCGGACAAGGTCATTGCCAATGCCAAGGGCCAGTTAAAAATTGCTATCGTGGTCTCCCGGCCCGATATGGTGGAGCTGGCTAAAAACTATATCCGGCTGATGGAGGCATCCCCCTTTAGCTGCCAGCTGTTTCAACACCTGAAAGATGCCCGCCGCTGGGTAGAAACCGATTAAGCCCCACAGATGAATACTATTGCCATACAATCCGGCCGCCCCTCCAGCGAAATCACCCTTAGCCCTGAAGCTCAACAGGATGTCCACCAGGCATTTCTGATCACCATGCGGCAACGCTTCAAGGACGAAATCAACCGCCTGACCCGCGGCAGCGATATGCTGGCCATGTTGCAGGAAAAAACAGACATAGGCGACAATGCCGAAGCCTTGAGTTTTTTAATGAGCTATGTGTATGCCTGGCACTGGCTACAGGAAAATCTGCATGAAGATTACCGCGCCGAGGTGCTGGCCGCTTTCAGCAAAGGCCCCCAGTCATTTTTAATGAACATGTTGCTCAGCAGCAACAGTCGCCGGGACTTTATCGAATTTTACATTCAATACTGGCTGGATTATCAGGGTGAGGCGCAATTACAGCAGCACCAGATTTTAGCTCTGCTGGCGCAATATAAAACACCGGCAGCACTGGCCGAGTATATTGATAATATCTGGCAACAACTGGGCCTGTTCACCCGCAGTTTTGCCGTGGCTTACAGGGATCTGGCCAAACAGGAAAAAGATCGCTATGGCGGTATGCTGAGTGATAAAGATAAAGAACGGCTGGCGCTGGTGGATGCGCTGCCGGATATTGAGCTGCCTGCCAGTTTCACCAAGCTGGGGCTGATTCCTGCCATGGGCTGCCCGCAAACCTGCCGTCATTGCATGTTTATTTTCCGTCCCCTGATGAAAAACACCGATGATCCTGAGCCGCTGTTTCAAATGGTGGACGCTCTCACCACATCGGTTTTATTTACCGGCGGTGATTTAACAAAACATCTTGAACATTTTTACCATGCCATTGCTTCCATGGCCCATGTCACCACCTTTGCCATTTTATTAAACGGTGACTTTGCCGACAGCCGTGAAATCACTCAAAACATTATGGGCAAAATGGCCGCCGCCATTCGCCGCCGCAATATCACCTGGCCCAAAGCCAAGGTGATGCTACAGATCAGCTTTGATGAATTTCATCAGGAAGTGGTGGTAAACCGCAAAGGGGAATTAAAAGAGCGCATACCGGTTACCAAAATTGCCCACATAGTGGAAGCTGCGCCAAAATTCAAAAATGAAATCCAGCTGTGTTTACTACACAAACAGAATCATTTGAATTTTTCCAATGAACTATTTCAAAAAGGTGTGTTTGCCCGTCTTGCCAAAGAACTCGCCCGCCGCGGACATCAAATACAAATACTCTCCACTGCAGCCTCTGCCCGCCTGAAACGTAATCCACAAAACCCGGCCGAGCCAGCGCCCTTAATAAAAGATGCCAGCTTTATTTTAAGCCGCTACCCGGATGCCCCCATTATGCTCACCAGCAGCACCATCGATGCCTATGGACGCGCCGCTGCCATGGAATTACACGAAGCAGTCAACGAGCGGGACTTATTACAGCAAATGCTGGATGGCAATGGCACCGGCGGCGAGGTATTTGATAAGGACTTGATGTTCTGGTTTAACGGCTGGGCCACATTATTTTCCGCCGTACACATGTGTCTGGGCAATGTGTTTGAAGACGGCATGGACACCATTCGCCAGCGACAGGCAAAAGACCCTTTAACCCTGGCGCTGCATACTTTTGATTTAAAACTACTGGATTATTACCGGCAAAAGAAAGACGATCTGGATGAGATCATCAAAATATCCACCAGCCCTTATCATTTATTTCACACCATTACGGAAGATGCGGAAATGCGTTTGCATATGACACGGTGTTTGATTGGGCTGGATTAGCTTTAGACACAGAGGCACAGAGACACGGAGAGTTTCTGGGGATGGTTTGACGCGAAGGCGCGAAGGACGCAAAGAATATTGTTTTTTGTATTATCACTCTGCGCCTCTGTGGCTCTTGACCTTCTCCCCAAAATTAGCACCATGACGCCGATGAGATTTCCAGTTAATCTATCACAGAGGAGATCTCAGAATGAAGAACAAGCGATACAACGAAGAGCAGATCATCAAAGCAATCAAA
>JALTRC010000490.1 GCA_026998145.1 Gammaproteobacteria bacterium | reverse complement strand
GTTTATATTGCACACTAATTTCAGGCGTTAAAGAGCGGGCAACCATAGCCTCTAGCTCACCCAGCATCTGGTTCATATTAGCGTGGCGCTTTTCCTGGTTCTGATAACGGGAAAAAGTCAGCAGCTGGCGGGTTAATTCGGCGCAACGCATGGCGGCCAGGTGAGCTGTACTTACCCATTTGAACTGCTTATCGGTTTCCTTAAAACACATTTTTAACATATCCAGATAACCAATCATCACCCCTAACTGATTATTAAAATCATGGGCAATACCACCGGATAGTTGCCCCACCGCATCCATTTTCTGAGAACGGCGCAGGGCTTCTTCTGTAATTACTCGTTCGGTTATATCCTGAACAATGCCAACAGAATGGCTGGGCTTGCCATGCTTATCGTAAAAGGTTTCGCAGCGTTCCAGTATGTTTTTTATTTTCCCGTCAGACAGGCAAAGCCGATACTCAATGGTATACGGCTGCTGGTTTTGCAGCGATTTCAAATAAGCCTGTTTTACCCTTTCTCTGTCATTGGGATGTATGGCATCAAGAAAAACATCATAACTGGCATCATTCTGTGCTGGCCGATACTCCAGTACTCGGTAAAGCGCATCGGAACAACTCAGCTTGCCCGTTTGAAGGTTCAGCTCCCAGTTACCCAGATGGGCAATCCTCTGTGCATTGGCCAGGCCAGCTTCACTTTCCCGTAATGATTCTTCAATTCGCTCCCGATCCGCTACCATGGTATTAAAACTGGAGGCCATCATGTCCAGTTCCTTAATAAAACTTTCCCCCAGTGGTTTATGTTCTTTTCCCTGAGCATAATGATTAATCGCCTGAGTTAAATGATTAACCTGTGCCAGTATTCGCTGTGTTACCCATAAACCAATCATCAGAAACAGTAAAAATAAAATAACGATGGTTAATGACGCATATAACAGTTCATTTAAAATAGGATCAACAATAGTTTGTACCGGTATCTCTGAAATAATTAACCAGTTTAACAGCGGTACTGAAACCACCGTTCCATAGACATCCTGCCCCAGTTCGCCTTTATAAATCTGATGGTTATCCCAGACTTTATCGGCCAGACCCGCACGAACGATGGCCAGATGTGTTAGCAAGGTACCAGAATGAATACCCGATGTTTCGGTTAGCATTGCACCCCGGCGATTAATCACATAAGAAACCACCCCTCGGCCAGTTTCATAAAGCGTGCGTTGTCGCCAGAGTATTTCCACATCTATTCTGGCCAGTAATACAGCAATGGGCTGCCCTGCCTTGCTAACCGGCACAGCAATAGTCACCAGGTGTCTCCCCTCATGCAAAGTAGCCGCACCAATATAAATACGATTATTAATGGGAATCAGAAATTCAGGGGAAGGGTTGCTATGACTCAGGCGTAAATCCCAGTGTTCTTTAATCCATTCAGGGCTTAATATATTTTCAGTTGGAATTTCAGCCAGCTGCCGATGCTGACTGGAAATTATTCGCTTATCACGGGAAATCAGCAATAAACTATGTACCGCCTCCTCACGTTGCAGCACAATGTTAAGTAATTCAGTAATAGCCGCCGGATTTTTCTGTTGAGACAGTAGCTGCCCCATTGGGTCACTTTTATTTTGTAGCAGGGTTATATAACGCTTAACATCTTTTTCAAGATTTTCACGCATAATTTTATTTAAAAAGGTTTCATGGCTCAGGCTATGATCCAGCCGGTAGTTATATTCGGTATTCCAGTATAAATATAAGAGAATAGCAGCAGGGATAATGGCAACCAGAAAAAACAATGAAATCCAGATACTTCTTAGGGAAAACTTTTTTACCACAAACACTAATCCCCGCTAACAGCCTGAGCCTGTTTAACAAAGCGACTATCTATGTAAGATTCAAGATCATCCGGCTGCCTATCCCATAAACCCATTGCCACCAGTTTTTTTGACATGGCCTGCATATCCACCAGCCTGGGCATCATATCTGCATAATCAATCCAGTCCGGTGGATTTTTCAATACCGCCTCAAATACAGCTGCTGGCGAGCCGGTATAATCTTCACCCATTAGCGCCGCTTCATGGGGATGTTTTTCAATAAACCGGCCAGCTCTTACCAGCTGATTCACCAGTTCCTGTAACTGCTTTGAATGCTCAGCAATAAACTGACTGGTAACCAGAAAGACATGATCCATATGATCTTTCCAGATCGAAGGTGAGATGGCCGCCATCCAGCCCACACCAAGATCAATCGATTTATTAGCTTCGGGTTCACCCACCATAAAGCCATCAATTTCACCCCGCCGTAAAGAATTAATCATGTCTCTTGGAGGCATAGCCAGCACAATAATATTGTCTTTGGGGATACCATATTGCTGCATCAGCGTGTACAGCAATACATGATGCTGAGAATAAATATGCGGTACCGCAATAATGCTTTTGCTGTTTTTCAGATCATCAATGGATTTAATTTTTTTAGATAATACAAAGCCATTTCCATTGCGGTCGGCCTTTAATATTATTTTGCCAGGAAAACCTTCACGTATCAGGTTCATCGCCAGTGGAGATAAAATAAAAGTACCTGCCAGCTGTCCTGATTTCATATTGGCAATAACATCATCCCAGTCATGATTCTGTACAGTGACCAGCTGAAATGTTTTCAGCTGGTGCTGATATTTCTTTTCCACAACCGCCAGAGGCAAATGTCCACCACAAATCAGGCGGCCAATCTTTAACTGCTCACGTTGATGATGACTCTCCCTGTTCCCACTTCTATTATCACAGGCCGATAAAGCGATGAGAACAAACAGCAACACAATAAACCAGAATAGATAGCCTGAATAACGACCGGCTTTAATCACCCGAACACCCTTCTTAAAAATACGCTATGGCCAGCCAAACCATGAAAAACATAAGGCCATTTCTTAAACATATGAATCACTTACAGCCCTTTAGTTTAGCAGCTAATCAGCATAAATATGCCCTTGACCAGCATCAGAAAAACAAATAATAGAATAAGA
>JALTRC010000489.1 GCA_026998145.1 Gammaproteobacteria bacterium | reverse complement strand
CACCTACCGGGGCGCCGCCGGCAAAAATGCTGAAGAAGTTCTGGGGGAATCCCTGCCCATTGAATATGGGGTTTGCGGCTGGGTATGGGAGCATAAAAAGCCCTGGTGGAAAGGCACCTTAAGCGAGCTGAGCGATGAGGAAAAGCTGCGCTGGAAAGATGAAATCAGCAATATCATCATGGCCCCCCTACAGGGCAAAAAACATTTTCTGGGCGGCATTGCCGGCATCAGGAAATTGCACGGGGAAGAATTTACCCCCAGAGATCTCAATCTATTATCCCTGTTTTCCAGCGTTGTGTCCGTCTCCATTGAAAACGCCATGGCGGTAAAAGAACTGGAGCTGGCCAATAAAGCCACCGAACAATACCAGTTTCAGCTGGAGCGCAGCAATCGGCTACTCACGGAAAGCAACCGGGAACTGGAAATGCTATCCCTGTATGACCAGGTCACCGGCCTGCCCAATCGCTCCCTGTTCCATGACCGGCTCAATCAGCATATTGCCATTGCCCAGTCCAGCGACACACCCCGTAGCATTGGCATTTTATTGCTGGACCTGAATAATTTTAAAGACATTAACGAAAGTTTCGGCCATGACAGCGGCGACCTGCTACTGCGTAAAGTTGCCATGCGTCTGGTGGGATTACTGGATTCCGACGAAACCATCAGCCGTCTGGGGGGCGATGAGTTTGTGATTATTCTGCCCGACTGCAATGAAAAGGAAACCATTAAGAAATCACTGCACTTACTGGAAGGCCTGAAACAGCCATTTTTAATCAACGATACCAATGTGGTCACCCAGGGCAGCATTGGTATTGCCCTGTTTCCTGAACATGGTGATGATAATAGCAACCTGCTCAAACATGCAGACCTTGCCATGTACACGGCCAAGAATAATAAGCAGGGCTATTACATATACAACCCGGATGAAGACACTTCATCCATCAAACAGGTCACCATGATTGCCGACCTGCACAAGGCCATTGAAGAAGACCAGTTTGAACTGCATTACCAGCCTAAGATCAGCCTCACTGAACAGCGTACAACCAGCGTTGAGGCTCTGGGCCGTTGGCGACATCCGCTGCGGGGCAATGTGCCGCCCAATATATTTATCCCGGCACTGGAACAGGCCAGCCTGATTGACCAGTACACTTATCGCATTATCGAACATGCACTGGGGCAGATTAAACAATGGCAGGAAAATAATATTGATATTAAGATTGCCATTAATATCTCCACCCAAACACTCAATAATGTTGATTTTATTACCCATGTTGAGCAGATCGTTTCTGATCGACAATACGGTGAGCAGCTGATTTTTGAAATCACCGAGAATCTTTTCCTGTCGGAATACGACAAGCTGTCAGAGACCTTAAGCCGCTTACGTTTTTTAGGTATCAGCCTGTCAATTGATGACTATGGCACCGGCTTTTCATCCCTGGGGCGTTTAAAAAAACTACCGGTCAGCGAGCTGAAAATCGACCAGTCTTTTATTATGGATATGGATAATGACAAGGACGATGAAGTCATTGTGTTATCCACAATCGATCTGGCCCACAACCTGGGTTTAAGCGTTGTTGCAGAAGGCGTGGAAACCGAGGCCATTTTAAAATGCCTGCATAACCTGGACTGCGATATTATTCAGGGTTATTTAATTAGCAAACCTGTGCCGATTAAACAGCTGGAAGAATTTCTGGCTAATGAAGCTGAACATATACACTCATTGTTAGAGCGTTTATAAATTTCTCGGCCTGAAACAGGCTGATAACGAGATAACAAAAAAGACTTAAAGAATAGAAGTAAAAACTAAGGCCAGGGAAAGCCTGCAAAATACACCATGGGTAAGGCCCGAGGGATGCCCCTAATAAGCCTCAAGAGCCAGCAGCATACGCACCAGCTCCGGCAAAGAGCCAGCCTGCATTTTTTCCATAACCCTGGCACGGTGTACCTCTACCGTTTTAACGCTAATGCCATAATATTCGGCTATCTCCCGGCTGGGCTTACCCTGAATCATAATATCCATCACTTCCTTTTCACGGGGCGTGAGGGATTCGACCCGCGACAGCACCTTTGCAGATTCGGCTTCCCTGTTCCGCTTAAGCTCATCCTTTTCCAGGGCTATCTGAATATTATCCAGCAATTCCTGGTCTCGAAAGGGTTTTTCCAGAAAAGTCAGCGCCCCCTGCTGCATGGCTTTTACCGCCATGGGCACATCTCCGTGACCACTGATAATAATCACCGGCAGGCTGATATTTTCAGCCCGCATTTTCTGTTGCAACTGCAAGCCACTCATACCCGGCAGGCGTACATCCAGCAACATACAACCGGGGCTATGATCATATTGCTGCAAAAATTCCTGGGCAGAGCTGTAGGTTTTTACCGGATGCCCGGTTGTTTCCAGCAGCCAGCTCAGGGAATCCCGCATAGCCTGGTCATCATCAACAATAAAAATGGTCGGTTTATACATGGTTATATGCTCTTATCACATTGCTGTTATTTATGCGCCACAGGCAGAAGGAAACAGAACTGAGAACCCTGCCTTTCCCCTTCCCTGTACCATAGCACGCCATCATGGGCCTCAATAATCGAACGGCAGATCGACAGCCCCATACCCAGCCCATCCGGCTTGGTAGTAAAATAGGTATCAAAGATTCGGCTAATGTTTTCTTTTGCCACACCCTCGCCGGAATCAATGACAAATACACGGGCAAAACCGTCATTATCCAGTGAACTTTTAATACAGATAGCCCGTTTTGAAACCTCCATTTTTGATACGGCATCAAATGCATTTCGGAGCAGATTAACCAGTACCTGCTCTATCTGCAACACGTCAACTTTTACCATAAGCGCCTGCTCACTCAGCTGTAATTCCGGCTCAGGGGTAACACTTTGATGGCTAATTAATACCAGATCGACAGATTTTCGAATAATCTCATTCAAATCAATCAATTCATGCTGAAAGGCTTCCTGTCGCGCAAAACTGC
Organism: Gammaproteobacteria bacterium; assembly: GCA_026998145.1. Lineage (GTDB taxonomy): Bacteria > Pseudomonadota > Gammaproteobacteria > SZUA-229 > SZUA-229 > JALTRC01. The sequence goes on along the minus strand of JALTRC010000489.1, from coordinate 31 downwards.
GCATTTTACGAATAATCTCCGACGCACGATC
>JALTRC010000488.1 GCA_026998145.1 Gammaproteobacteria bacterium | reverse complement strand
ACTTTGAATCCATTGTACGGGATACGGTACAGTCTTATGGTTATCGGGAAATTCGTATGCCGATTGTGGAGTCTACCGATTTGTTCTGCCGCTCCATTGGTGAAGTGACCGATATTGTTGAAAAGGAAATGTACACCTTTGAAGATCGCAACGGTGACAGTTTAACCCTGCGCCCGGAAGGCACCGCCAGCTGTGTACGCGCCGGTATTCAGCATGGCCTGTTTTATAACCAGCAGCAACGACTCTGGTATATGGGGCCCATGTTCCGCCATGAGCGTCCGCAAAAAGGTCGCTATCGCCAGTTCCATCAAATCGGCGTGGAAACCTATGGCATGGACGGGCCGGATATTGATGCGGAACTTATTTTAATGACCGCCCGTTTATGGCAGCGTTTAGGCTTAAAGGATATTCAACTGCAACTCAATACCCTGGGCAGCAATGAAGCGCGTGCTAAATACCGTGAGGTATTAAGCGCTTATTTGTCTCAGCATAAAGCCCAGTTGGATGAAGACAGTCTGCGCCGCCTGGATACCAATCCGCTGCGGATTTTAGACAGTAAAAATCCCGCCATGCAGGAGATGATCGAAGCGGCGCCAAAGCTGATGGATTATCTGGATGATGAATCCCGTGAGCATTTTGAGCAGCTGAAAAATATTCTTGATGCGGCCGGTATTGAATATATTATCAATACCCGGCTGGTAAGGGGGCTGGATTATTATTGCAAAACGGTTTTTGAATGGGTGACCGATCAGCTGGGAGCACAGGGTACGGTGTGTGCCGGTGGCCGTTATGATGGTCTGGTGGAACAGTTGGGTGGCAAGCCCAGCACAGCTGCCGGTTTTGCCATGGGTATTGAACGGCTGATTTCACTGCTGGAAGATCAGGGCAGTGATATGGCACATGCACCGGACGTGTATTTCATTATGCAGGGTGAGCAGGCGCAGCAACAGGGCGTTTTATTATCGGAACAGATTCGTGATCAGTGGCCGGAGCTGAAATTGCAGGTGCATTGTGGCGGTGGCAGCTTTAAAAGCCAGATGAAAAAAGCCGACAGGAGCGGGGCGCTGCTGGCACTCATACTGGGTGATAATGAAGTGAATGAGCAGACGATTGCCATTAAACACTTACGTGAACGAAAAGATCAACAGACAATCAAACAGGCCGATATTGTATCGGCTTTACGTGAATTATTATAAGTATCAGGGGCGGATATGGATTACGAAACAGAAGAACAACAGCTAGAGGCTATTAAAAAATGGTGGAAAGAAAACTCCACCAATATTATTGCCGGTATTGTATTAGGCGCAGTGGCCATTTTTGGCTGGCGTTATTACGGGGATATGCAAACCCGCCACATGATGGAAGCCAGCTCATTATATGAACAGGTTAAATCAGCCGCTATTTCCAATGCCAAACCGGATGAACAGCAAACCCGGGTCAATGAATTAATGGCCGATTATGGTGACACCCCTTATGCCAGCCTGTCGGCCTTTGTGTTTAGCAAACAGTTATTGCAGCACAACGATATGGTGAAAGCCCAGCAACAACTGGACTGGGTGATTAAGCATGCCGATGATGAATCCTTTAAAGTCATTGCCCGTTTAAGACAGGCGCGCATTCTGTTTGCGGCTAAACAGTTTGATAATGCACTGGCGCTGTTATCAAAAGATTATCCGCAAAGTTTTTCAGCGCTTTATGAAGAATTAAAAGGGGATATTTATCTGGCCCAGGGCAAACAGGATGAAGCTCGCGCAGCTTATGATAAAGCGGCTATGGTCATCGATAATAAGGCCAGCAAGTGGTTACGTTTAAAGCGTGATGAGGCCGCTGGAAATGATAAGGCTGTACCGTCTGCATGATAAAAAAACTGTGTCTTATTGGTTTTGTTTTACTGCTTTCTGCCTGCGGCGCAGAGGATAATGCAGAACCCCCTGCCGATCTGGTGGAATTTAAATCCAGCCTGCCTGTTGAAGAATTGTGGTCAGTATCCATAGGTGACGGAGTTCAGCAGCAGTTTCTAAAACTCTATCCACTCATGTTGAAGGATAGCCTGGTGGTGGCGGATCGCTCCGGCCGGGTATCCCGGGTTGATATGTCGACAGGTAAAATTCTATGGCAAACCGATCTGGACACCATTCTCAGCGCCGGTGTCGGCGGCAATGAAGGGCGGCTTTTTGTTGCCAGCCGTGATGGCCAGTTAATGGCCCTGGATGGCCAGGGCAAGTTGTTATGGAAGCAGGATATTTCCAGCGAAGTGCTGGCGCCGCCGGCCCTGTCGGGTAACACAGTGCTGGTGCGCAGTGTGGATGGCATGATTACTGCGCTGGATGCCAGAACCGGCAAGATCTCCTGGCTGTATGAGCGCAATGTGCCGGCCCTGAGCCTGCGGGGCAACAGCCCGATGATTGTCAGCCAGAATGCGGTATATATCGGGCTGGATAACGGCCGCCTGCTGGTGCTGGATGTGGAAAATGGCCGCTCCCTGCTGGATGTGGCCATTGCCACTCCGGAAGGCCGCTCTGAACTGGAACGCATGGTGGATCTGGATGGTCAGGCAAAGCTGGTGGATGGTGTGCTGTATATTGCCAGTTATCAGGGGCGTCTGGTGGCCATTGATATTCGTCGTGGGCAGTTATTGTGGAGCCGTAAACTATCCACCTATACAGGTGTTGAATTAAATGCCAGCAGTGTGTTCAGCTCTGATGAACGTGACCATATCTGGGCCTTCGATCGCAGCAATGGGGCCACCCTGTGGAAACAGGAGAAACTCAATGCCCGCAGGATTACCCGTCCCTCCGTGGTGGGTGATGCACTGGTAGTGGGTGATTATGAAGGCTATTTGCATTTTATGTCCGTATTCGACGGGCATTTTGTGGCCCGTGTGCAGGCGGATGATAGCGGTTTCATGGTGGCGCCTTTGGTGCAGAATAATCGCCTGTATGCCTTAACTCGTGATGGCACTTTGTTTGCTTATCAGGTATCTGCTGCCGAATAACTGACACGAGTTTTAATCTTTATGTCCATAAAAAAAATCACCGGGCTGGAACTTGGCCTGTGGCTGATTGCCCTGTTGATGCTGTTTCTGGTGCTCAGCCCCTATGCCATCGGCCTGCTGGTGCGCCAGGATTATCCCCGGATGTTGCAGAATGTGGCTCGCTCATTACAGGGTGAAGTGAATATTGTGCAGTATGAGCAGGGTTATTTTAAATCCACTATCCGTTATCAGCTGGTTTTCTCCCCTGAGGCCACATTTGAATTCAGCGAAGAGATTATTCACGGCCCTTTATATCTGGGTTTAATCAATCAGGGGCATTCACCTTTTGTGGCGGCGGTGGTGCAGGGACAATTACTGGCGACACATGTATCCGGCCCATTAAAGCCCTGGCTAAAGAACAGTGAATTTGTTTACCAGAATGTCATGGATTATAACGGGGATGCTCTGATTCAGGCCTATTTACCCGCCCATAAACAGGCCATTCAATATCAGCAGATACACTATCAAATGGCGCTGGCCCCCATCAGTGCGGAAACCCTTTACCGGGCCGATAAACAAAGTTTTTCCGGTGAGCTAAAGCTGCCTTCTGTGCATCTTCAGTCTGCCGATGGACAGTTCAGCGGGAAAAAAGCCGAGCTGAGTTTTATGTTGCTGGCAGGTCAGGGGGCTTTGCTGGAAGGGGATGGTCTGTTATCGGTGCAGCATGTTGAGTATCAGTCCAGCAAGGAGCAGCTGGTATTACAGAACCTGATTGTGCAGCTGCAAAATGCTCAGCAGGGGAGGCAGCTCACCCTGGGGGCGCAGATTAATGTGAGTGAGGCCTTTGCCTCCAATGAACGATTCGGGCCACTGGAAATGAATCTAAGCCTGTATGATCTGGATGCGGACAGTGTCAGCCGCTATCTGGCGCAGGATAATAAAATGCCGGATAATCTGGAATCATCGTTTGCGGCTTTTCTGCCTTTCTTTATTAAAGGCGCAGGTATTGAGCTGCATAACTTTAAGCTGGTCAGTGATCTGGGTGATTTACAGGGGCAGTTTTTATTATCCAGTGATGGGCTTGATAGCCGCTCATCGGCTGACCCGCTGGCACTGTTAAATGGTCTGAATTTGCAATTGTCATTCCAGGCGGATAAGGCGTTGATGGAGCAGGTGATCGCCTGGCAGTTGCAGATGCATGAAGCCCAGGCACCACAAACAGCTGATTCGGCTGTCCCTATGTCACAGAAGGTAGCGGATAATTTACGCGGTCTGGTGGCAGAAAACTGGCTGAGTTTCGACAGGCAAACTTACCGCTGCCAGCTGGATATGTCACAGGGGCAGGCCCGTTTAAATCAGCAGGCGGTAGACCCTCTGGCCAGTATTATGTCGCAAATTCAAAGCTCGACTGGGGTACAATAGCCCAAGCCGTTTCTGAGCAGCCTGCCTGTCAGAGGTGCTGCTGCTTTTATGTATCCGTTAGAATAGGCGTTTGCCTGATTTCATCCATTTGAGAGTTTGTTCATGTTACCTGTAATAGCGCTGGTTGGTCGTCCCAATGTGGGCAAATCCACTTTGTTTAATGTGCTGACTAAAACCCGTGATGCCCTGGTGGCAGATTTTCCCGGCCTGACCCGTGACCGTAAATATGGTCATGGACAGTATGAAGGGCATAACTTTATTGTTATTGATACGGGGGGGCTGAGCGGCGAATCGGAAGAGCTGGATGAGCGTATGGCGCAGCAAACCCTGCTGGCTATTGATGAGGCTAATCTGGTGCTATTTCTGGTGGATGCCCGGGACGGTCTGACCAGTGCCGATGAAACCATTGCCCGGCAGATCCGTAAAATGGGTAAAACCGTCCATCTGGTGATTAACAAAATTGACGGTCTGGATGCGGCTCAGGCTGAAGCGGACTTTTTTGCCCTGGGTATTCAGGATCACTACAGTATTTCAGCGGCCCACAATCGGGGCACACAGCAGCTTATCCACCACCTGTTTAAGGGCTGGGACAACTGGGATGCCCTGCAGGAAGATGTGAGCAAGGGCATCAAGGTGGCGCTGGTGGGCAAGCCCAATGTGGGTAAGTCAACGCTGGTAAATCGTATGCTGGGTGAGGAGCGGGTGGTGGTGATGGATATGCCGGGTACCACCCGTGACAGTATTTATATTCCCTTTGAGCGCAATGGCCAGGAATACACCCTGATTGATACGGCCGGCGTGCGGCGTCGCAAAAAAGTCAAAGAGACAGTGGAAAAATTCAGCGTTATTAAAACCCTGCAGGCCATCGATCATGCCAATGTGGTGTTATTACTGATCGATGCCCATGAAGGAGTTTCCGATCAGGACTTACAGTTGTTGGGCTATGTGGTGGATGCGGGCCGTGCCCTGGTGATTGTGGTCAATAAATGGGATGGTCTGGATGACTATGAAAAGCAGGCTATTCGGGAAACCCTGGAGCGGCGGCTGGTCTTTATCCAGTTTGCGGAAATCTATTTTATCTCGGCGCTACATGGTTCCAATGTGGGGCTGTTATATAAAGCCATTGGCAAGGCTTATGATGCGGCAACCCGCAAATTGTCCACACCGGAACTGACCCGGGTGCTGGAAAAAGCCACTCAGGCACACCAGTTACCGCTGGTGCATGGGCGCCGAATCAAACTGCGTTATGCCCATCAGGGTGGCCAGAATCCGCCGGTGATTGTGATTCATGGTAATCAGGTGGAACTGATCCCCGCCGCCTATAAACGCTATCTGATGAAGCTGTTTACCGATGCTCTTAAACTTAAGGGCACGCCTCTGCGGCTGGAGTTCAAATCAGGGGGCAATCCTTTTGCCGGTCGTCGGGCTGCCGATCGTATAAAGCCGGTTGTGAGTCGCCAGCAACGGGCGGCCGGGAAAAAACATCGAGAAAAGACCGATAATCGCCGTCGTAAAAAGAGAGACAGGTAGCACTATATTAATCAACAGGATAGAACGCTTTCTTAAAGTTGAGTGTTTTGTTAGTGTGGGGAAAACCCCGGCAAGCCGCGATCTAATGGGCCTAGATAGTCATCTTATTATTTGACCTGCTGTATTTCCTTAACTATATTTCCTAAGTTTCTAAAATTAAATATAAAAATAATAACAAAAAATATAATAAAAGAATAAATCAGCAAGCTTACTCAACATAAAATTTCAAAGAGGCGTGTGATGAAGAAAAGAACTTTAGTATCAGCCATACTGGGAAGCACTCTATTTTCAGGCCAGGGACAGGCCATTGAGTTTGATGGATTTTTAACTGCCGGTCTGGCTGTACACGACCAGGATAATGCGACCTATCTGGATGGTATCACTAAGGATATCAGCTTCGATAATGACTCTAAGTTCGGCTTGCAAATCACCTCGGATATTAGTGGGGACATGAAAGCAGTGGCGCAACTTTTAGCCGCTGGCTCCGATGATAATTATGCCATGGATGTTGAGTGGGCCTATCTGGATTATGCGCTCAGCGATAATTTCAGCCTGCGGGGTGGTAAGGTAAAACAGCCGGTATTTCTCATCTCCGATTATTTTGAAGTGGGTTATGCCTATCCCTGGATTCGTCCGCCTCAGGAAGTCTATCGTAACAACCCGATTAATACGATTGTCGGTATGGAGGCCCTGTACCAGATCAACTTCTCCAATATGAGTATTACCCTGCAACCTTATCTGGGTTCAAACTCTGAAGCTGTGCCCGGTACGGGTGGTGCAGTAACTTTTAATGCGGAAAATTTTGTGGGCATGGCGTTTATGGCCAATACCCGCAGCTTTACTTTCCAGATGAGTTATATGCAGACGGATGTAGAAACGGTTTCACAGACGGTGCCTACAGCCGTTGCGGATGGTAATGCTAATTTGGCCAGTATTGGTCTGTCATGGGATATTAATAATTTTGTGGGCTACACAGAATATGTTACCCGTGATATTACCGATGGTGCAGTAAACTCAATGGAAATGTTATTTCCGGATCAGGATGCCTATTATTTAACACTGGGTTATCGCATGGGTAAATATCTGCCTCATATTACGGTAGCCAGTTCTGAATCTGCACCCTCAACAAACCCTGGTGCCAATCCGGGCGTGAATCAGGACTCTATTACGCTTGGTTTACGCTATGAGTTAAACGACAGTGCGGCACTTAAAATGGAATATCAGCAGATTGACCCGATAACGGGTGAGAGCGGTCTTTTTGCCGGTGCTGTTACGGATAATAAAGCCAATATGTTAAGCGTTGCGATTGATGTGATTTTCTAAAAAACGGCCTGCTGTTGCGGGCCTGTTTTTTTAGTTAAGCCAATATTATTGCCATTAGCAGGTGAAATTATGCGACTCTATTTAATTTTATTTATAGGCGCGATTTCAGCGCTATCCCCCCAGGCTTTTGCTGCTAAAGATGCACAGGTGCATATCCCAGATATGTCATCCGGCCTGTTTCGCTTTCAGATGAAACTGGCGACTCAGGGTAATCCGGAAGCTCAGTATAAAGTGGCTGAAATGCTGGAAGCGGGTAAGGGCACCCAAAAGGATGTGGCACAGGCCAGAAGCTGGTTTGAAAAAGCCGCGGCCCAGGGCCACGAAAAATCTATTTATAAACTTCTGTATATGGAAATTCAGGCCAATGGTCTCAATGACTACAGCCGTACTCAGCTGGAAACCATTAAAAGCAAGGCGGCCGCTGGCATGGCCAGCGCTCAGTATTATCTTGGTCGTATGTATGCTCATGGAGTGGGTGTACCGAAAAGCCTGGATAATGCCCTGGCATGGCTGAACAAGGCGACCTTTAATGGTATGTCCGAGGCGGAAAGTGATGCTATTGAGGTAGAAGAAGAGCTGGTGCGTATTCGAACAGAGCAGGCCCGTAAACGATCTGCGGCCTTGGCCAGGGCTAAAAAGCAACGGCTTGAACGGGAAAAACAGCTACTAAAACAACAGCAGAAACAGCAAAAAGACAAGCAGCTGGTGGCATCGATTGAGAATAAAAACAGGCGCAGGCAGGAAGCTGAAAAACTGGCCAGAGAAAGGCAGAAAATTGAACGGGAGAGGGCGCTGATCGAGGCAGAAAAAGCCCGTCTGGAAGCACAGCAAAGGCAACAGGAAGCCGAGTTTGAAAAGCTGAAAGCGCAGAAGCTGGCGGCTGAAAAGCGCAAGAAAAAGCTGGCTAAATTTGAAATCGATCCCTGTAAGGGAAAAAAGGCGCGGTTTTTATCGACCTGCCGTTGATTTTGACTCAACACTGCTCAGTGTTAGCTCCCCTCTTTAGCAAAGAAGGGCCGGGGGAGATTTGAAATTGTTCCCGTTAAAACACCGTATTGATAGAAGATTCAATGCTGAAAGTTTTTAAATCCCCCTCATTCCCCCTTTTTCAAAGGGGGAGGCTATAAAAAAGCTGTGATCTCAGTGGTGAAAATCTTTATCAGGCCTAATGAACCGGCACATTAGGATTATCAACACCATTACGGATTTCATCATCGGTGGCATCCCGGATTGATACGATATTCACGGTAAAGCGGGCCGTTTTGCCGGCCAGCGGATGGTTGCCGTCAATGGTTAATTTGCCGTTTTCTATTTTAGTTACCGTGAACTCCTTGGTTTCACCTGCATCATTGGCCATTTCAACCTTGGTGCCTATCTGGCGAAACTGGGGCGGTA
>JALTRC010000487.1 GCA_026998145.1 Gammaproteobacteria bacterium | reverse complement strand
TTGGACTGGACACAGCCGGCCAGCCAGCTGGCGGCAAAGGTGCAGGCCTTTAATGCCTGGCCGGTGGCGCAAACCACCATAATGAAAAAAGGCAAGCCACAGGTATTGCGCATCTGGCGCGCCAGCGTGCTGGATGAAACCAGTGAACAGGCGCCGGGCACGGTGATTCGCTGCAATAAGCAGGGCATGGATGTGGCTACTGGCGACAAATTGCTGCGAGTGCTGGAGCTGCAATTACCCGGCGGCAAGCCCATGGATATTCAGGCCTTTGTTAATGCCCATGATCTAACGGGTGATATTTTAGGCCTGAACGAAAATGTCTGAAACACGGGCGGATGCCCGATTACTGGCGGTGCAGATAATGGGGCAGGTGCTGGATGGCCAGTCATTATCAACGGCACTACCGCTGGCGGCGCAGAAACTTGCCGATGCCAGGGACGGAGCCTTTATGCAGATGCTGGTATATGGCTGCTGCCGCTGGTATCCCCGTCTGGACTTTATACTTTCCCGATTACTACAGAAAAAACTCAAGGCCAAAGATCAGGATATCAAACTGATTTTATTGCTGGCCCTGTTTCAGCTCATGGATACCCGGGTGCCGGACTATGCCTCGGTGAGCGCTTCGGTTGAGCTGACCCGGCGGCTGAAAAAAAAGTGGGCGGCGGGATTAGTCAATGGCGTGCTGCGTAATTTTATTCGTCGCAAAGATGCGCTACTGGCTGAATGCGAAAAAAATGCGGAAGCCAGTACCGCCCATCCCGGCTGGATGCTAAAGCGTTTAAAGGCCGACTGGCCGGATGACTGGCAGGCCATTACCACGGCCAATAACCAGCAGGCCCCCATGACGCTGAGAATTAACCGGCAGAAGCTATCCGTCTGGGAATACTTTAATCGCCTCGATGAGGAAGATGCGACTCTTAGGGGTGATGCCATTATTCTGTCCCAGCCCCGGGAGGTGACTGAACTGCCTGGCTATGAAAAGGGGGATTTCTCGGTGCAGGATGAGGCGGCGCAGCAGTCGGCTCATTTGCTGGATGTGAAAGCCGGTCAGCGGGTGCTGGATTGCTGCGCCGCCCCCGGTGGTAAAACCGCCCATATTCTGGAAACCCAGCCCCGGGCACATATGCTGGCGCTGGATATTTCGGAAGACCGGCTTATGCGGGTGGAGGAAAACCTGCAGCGCCTTGGCCTGCAGGCCGAACTCATGCCGACCGATGCGGCCCAGCCGGATGAGTGGTGGGATGGTCAGTTATTTGACCGCATATTAATGGATGCCCCCTGCTCGGCCAGTGGTGTGATTCGTCGCCATCCGGATATTAAATTGCTGCGCCGTGAGGACGATATTGAGCAACTGGTTCTATTGCAAAAGCAGATGCTGCAAAACATCTGGCCATTATTAAAGCCGGGCGGCTGGTTGCTTTATGCCACCTGCTCGATTTTTAAAGCCGAAAATGAGCAGCAGCTGGCGGCTTTTTTAGCCGCTGCGCCGGATGCCAGAGAAATCCCCCTAAAGGCAGACTGGGGACGTGCCGTGCAGGTTGGGCGACAGATTCTGCCCGGTGAAAATAATATGGACGGGTTTTATTATGCTCTGCTGGAAAAAGCGCCGGATACAGAAGTGTAAAGGGGCTGGATTCCCGCCATAAAAAGCGTAAACTTCGCGCCATCGGGCATTAGCGACAGGGCATAAATAGCAATGAAAATTCTGATACTGGGCGCCGGGCAGGTGGGATCTTCGGTGGCAGCGGATTTATCCTCCGAGGCCAATGATATTACCCTGGTGGATGCCAATGTAGAGCAGCTTCATGAACTGCGAGACCGGCTGGATATACAGACCGTGGCCGGCAATGGGGCACACCCGGATATACTGTTGCAGGCGGGCATCGAAGATGCGGACATGCTGATCGCTGTAACCAATAGTGATGAGGTCAATATGGTAGCCTGTCAGGTGGCCTGGACCCTGCATCACACCCCCACCAAAATTGCCCGTATCCGCTCTGCCCAGTATTTATCCCGTCCTGAAATCTTTAAAGGCAATGCCCTGCCTATCGATGTGCTGATTAGCCCGGAAGAAATTGTTACCCAGTACATCGGCAATATTATTGAATACCCCGGCGCCCTGCAGGTACTGGAATTTGCCGAAGGCAAGGTGGTGCTGGTTGGTTTGCGTGCCTATTACGGTGGCCCGCTGGTGGGGCATCAGCTGGCGGATCTGCCCCATCATATTCCCGGTGTGGATTCCCGGGTGGCGGCAATTTATCGTCGTGGTCGGGCGATTATCCCCACCGGGCAAACGGTGATCGAGGCCGGTGATGAGGTGTTTGTGATTGCCGCCCGCGAGCACATTATGCAGGTTATGAAAGAGCTGCGCCGGGTAGATAAAAAGAACAAGCGCATTATTATTGCCGGCGGCGGTAATATCGGTAAACGGCTGGCGCAGCGTCTGGAACAGCGCCATCAGGTGAAGCTGCTGGAATGCAATCCCAAACGGGCCAGGGAGCTGGCGCAAAGTTTAAATAAAACCATCGTACTGCTGGGTGACTCGGCCAATAAGGAGTTGCTGCTGGAAGAGAACATCGATGAAATGGATGTGTTCTGCACGGTGACCAATGATGATGAGGCCAATATTCTGTCGGCCATGCTGGCCAAGCGGCTGGGTACCCGCAAGGTGATGTCGCTGATAAATCGTCCGGCCTATGTGGATCTGATGGAAAATCAGGACACCATCGATGTGGCCATTTCACCGGAGCAGGTGACCATCGGTGCATTGCTGACCCATGTGCGCCGTGGTGATGTGGTGGCGGTGCATTCATTACGCCGGGGAGCGGCGGAAGCTATTGAGGCGATTGCCCACGGGGATGAAAATAATTCCAAGGTGATTGGCCGCAGGGTAGAGGATATTGAGCTGCCGGAAAGTGCCAGCATTGGTGCCATAGTGCGGGGCAAGGAAGTGCTGATGGGGCACAGGGATACGGTGATTGAGGCAGAGGATCATGTGATTCTGTTTGTGATCGATAAATCCAAAATCAATGAAGTTGAGCGGCTATTTCAGGTCGGCATCACATTTATCTAAGCAGCGGTTGTTGTGCATTATAAAGTTATCCAGCGTATTGTCGGCATTCTGTTGATGCTATTCAGCTTTACCATGCTGCCTCCCATGATAATTGATCTGTGGTATCAGGAAGATACTGCCGATGCCTTTTTCAGTAGTTATACAGGGCTGCTTGGGCTGGGCCTGCTTTTGTGGCTGCCGGTGCGGCGTTTTCATCAGGATTTACGCTTGCGGGATGGTTTTCTGGTGGTGGTGCTTTTCTGGTTTGTGCTGGGGGCTTCCGGTTCATTGCCGTTTTTACTGTATGAGCCGCTGGAGATTTCCCTGGCTGATGCCATGTTTGAATCCATCTCCGGTCTAACCACCACCGGAGCCACCGTTCTCACCGGGCTGGACTTACTACCCCACTCCATTTTGTTTTATCGGCAGCAGTTACAGTGGCTGGGTGGCATGGGTATTATCGTGCTGGCGGTGGCGATTCTACCGATGCTGGGCATTGGGGGGATGCAGTTGTACCGGGCGGAAACACCGGGGCCGGTAAAAGACAATAAGCTGACGCCCCGCATTACCGAAACGGCCAAGGCGCTCTGGTATATTTATTTGAGTCTGACCGTGGCCTGCGCCCTGGCTTACTGGTTTGCGGGGATGAATGCTTTTGATGCCATCTCACACAGTTTTTCCACGGTAGCCATTGGCGGTTTTTCTACCCATGATACCAGTATCGGCTATTTTGACAGCATCTGGATTGAGTCGGTGGCGGTGGTCTTTATGTTGCTGGGCGGGGTGAATTTTGCGCTGCACTTTACCGCGTTCAGGCGCTGGGATTTAAAAACCTATAGTGCCGATTCAGAATTTAAAGCGTATATCCGGATACTGGCGTTTGTTTCTCTGGTGTGTGTGGCTTATCTGTATTTTACCCATGCGGTGGATACCATTCCCCAGGCGCTGGAACAGGGTATTTTCCATGCGGTATCCATTGGTACCACCACCGGTTTTGCCACCTCTGAATTTTATTTATGGCCGGGCTTTTTGCCGGTATTGTTGCTGTTTACCAGTTTTATTGGTGGCTGCGCCGGCTCTACCGGCGGCGGCATGAAAGTCATTCGGGTATTGCTGCTGTTCAAGCAGGCGATGCGGGAAATGATGCGTCTGGTGCATCCGAATGCGCAGGTGATCGTCAAGCTGGGGCAGAAACCGGTATCGGATTCGATCATTGATGCAGTCTGGGGTTTTTTTGCCGCCTATGTGGCTGTGTTTGTAGTGATGATGTTGTTACTGATGGCCAGTGGTCTGGATCAGATTACCTCTTTTTCAGCTGTGGCGGCAACCCTGAATAATCTGGGGCCGGGGCTGGGCGAGGTGGGCGCCGATTATGACAGTATCAATGATTTTTCAAAATGGGTGCTGTGTTTTTCCATGCTGCTGGGGCGGCTGGAAATTTTCACCCTGCTGGTTTTATTTACCCCGGCTTTCTGGAGAAAATAATGCCCGACTGGAATGCTTTTTATGCGGAGCGTGAAATCGATGCGTCGGCTCAGCCTGCGCAGGTTTTATTGCAAAATCGGCGCCTGTTAAATCCGCAAAAAAATAACAGCCGGGCGCTGGACTTTGCCTGTGGCTTTGCGGCCAATGGTCGCTATCTGGCATCTCTGGGTTACCAGACAAGCGGCTGGGATTATGCGGCAACAGCGGTAGAAAAACTCAATGCCTATAGCCATCAGCATCAATTGAGTTTTCAGGCATTTCAGCACGATCTGGAAAATGCAGCTTTACCCGATGAGGCATTTGATGTGATTGTGGTGAATGCGTTTTTAAACCGGGATTTGTGTCCGGCTATTAGCGGTTTATTAAAGCCAGACGGTCTGCTGTTTTATCAAACTTTCAGTGGTGAGCGGCGCAATGGGCAGGGGCCGTCTAATCCGGCTTATCGATTAAAGCCGGGGGAGTTATTAACTTTGTTTCCTGAGCTGCAGCCGCTTTATTATCGTGAAGATGGTGACCATGCACAGGGTGAAGATGCCTTACCGGATCAGGCCATGCTGGTGGCAGTACGTTAATGTTGGGCGATCAGCAACAGGCGGGTAAAAGCCAGCTGGTGTATCAAAATGCATTCCAGTGGTGGTTTTTAAAGCCGGCTTACTGGTCAAGCTGGCTGGCGGTGGGCTTTTTATTCGTGCTGCATTTGTTGCCGATTCAGGTGGCCGATAAACTGGCGATAGTGCTGGGGGATCTGGCCAGAAATATTAATGCCAAGCGTCGGCGTATAGCTCGTAAAAATCTGCAATTATGTTTTCCCCATTATAGCGAACAACAAATTAAAGACAGCTTAAAAAAACATTTCAGAGCGCAGATTCGTAGCGTTTTACATTACGGGTTTTTCTGGTGGTCATCAAAAAAACGTCTACAGAAAATCATCGAGATTGACGGCCAGCAATATATTGAACAAAGTCGTCAGGCCGGGCGGGGCATTATTATTATGACCGGCCATAGTGTGGGGCTGGAAGCGGCAGTGCTGGCTATTACCCTTCATTATCCTATTTCCGGCCCCTTTAAACCGATGAAAAATCCCCTGACCAACTGGCTGGTTGCCAAAGGTCGTACCCGTTTTGGCACAATACTCTATACCCGTCAGGCAGGTTTACGCCCGGTCATAAAAGATGTACGGGCAGGGCAGGTGATGTTTTATCTACCGGATGAGGACCTGGGTGAAAAGCACTGTATTTTCAGTGATTTCTTCGGAGTAAAAAAAGCCACCATTCCGGTGCTGGGGCGTTTAAGCAAAAACTGCAAGGCGGATGTGCTGCCCTGTGTCAGTTGTTATGACGAAGCAAAAAGAAAATATATTGTGCATCTATTGCCGCCCCTGGAAAATTTTCCTGAAGGTGATGATGAAGCGGATACTCGCACAATGAATCAGGCGCTGGAAAAAACCATTATGCTGTGTCCGGAACAGTATTTCTGGACTATGAAGTTTTTCAGAACCCGGCCGGAAGGTGAGGACAGGGTTTATTGATGTGGTGTTTTGACGCGAAGGCGCAAAGAACGCAAAGATGTTTTATGCTTTTCTGTTAATAAGCACTAATACATGCAAACTAAAATTATATTACCCTGGCCTTGATTGAAGTCGTCATTTCCGCGAAGGCGGAAATCCAGTTAGCTAATTTACACTACTGTTCAAAAAGCAATTTACCACAGACACAGGGGAGCACAGAGAAAAGCATTAGTCCTGTATTGTTACAATAAACTCCTCTGTGACCTTCGTGTCCTCTGTGGTTAAATCTTTTTAAAACAATCGTCATTTCAACTCCCATTTCCAATACCTCCGTGCCCCTGTGTCAAGTTTCGTTTTTCTGTTGGTTTCGCGTCAAAAAAACTATTCCGGCAACCCCACCGACATTAGCGGCTTTAAGGTCGTTAATAATGTTTTAAATAAAGTGGGATTAGTGGCTTCTTCTGTTGCCAGTAATTCCTTCATATGCTGACGCTGGGTAGGCATGGAAAAACAGGCAGGGCAGGAGTCGGCAATTACCGGCAGTTGATGTTCTTTAGCAAACTCGGCTGTTTCATATTCCCGGTTATAAACCAGTGGACGGATAATCCTTAAATCACCATCATCATTAATATAGTGTGCCTTCATGGTACGCAGCTGCCCTCCGTGAAAAGCCGACATTAAAAAACTTTCCGCCAGATCGTCCAGATGCTGCGCCATGGCAATCACATTAAAGCCGTGTTTTCTTGCGGTGCTATAGATCACGCCCCGCTTAATGCGCGAGCAAAAAGCGCAATAGGATGGTTTGCCCATGTGTTCCTGGGCCATTTCCATAATCGGTTCCTGCTGGTAGTGATATTCCATACCCAGAGATTTTAAATATGGAATCATGGGGGACGGGTCAAAGTCACCGGCCATGGGGTCAACTGTCATGGCTGCCAGCTCGAATTTAACGGGGGCGTGTTTCTGGAAGTGATGCAATATGTGAATCAGCGACAATGAATCCTTGCCACCGGACAGGGCAATCAGGATACGATCCCCTTCGCGGATCATATTGAAATCAACCAGGGCATTGCCGGTTTTGCGTAACAGACTTTTGGGTGGGGCAATAAATTCACTCATAGGAGCGAACAATACAGAGTCTGTCCGGTGGCTGGCAATAGCTGTGCCCATAAAAAACCCCGGCGTTCCCGGCCGGGGTTGGTATAGCTATGATGTGGCCATCCATTATGAGCGGGGTCTTGCTCTTTCCGGATACGTCCCTGTGTAACCACAAGTACAGTATGCGTTTTGCGAAAGGTGCTGGCTATAGGATGTGTTCGCTGCGTGTTGTAGGTTTTTTCTGTAATTCGCCCAGATAACCGTTCGTCTCCGAATACTCTACGAATATCATTATTTGCTTATAAGCTGGAACCCTTTTCTCCACTGTTTCGTGTCACTGGGTAAGAGGTGCTGAAATGGAGGGATGATGTGCAGGGATGATGCTTGTTTCGGAGGCTAGATGATGATTGAGAATATAAATATAGAAGAAGGTACATTTGAATTACATGGGCAGGTTATTCATATACCGGAAGGTGTGGATATACTGGAATATATTGACTCCGAAGTTATAGAGCTGGAGGTCAGTGGTGCCGAATCCTGTGAGGATACAGATAAGGCATGATTTCTTAAGGGCAAAAAAAACCCCGGCGTCCTGCCGGGGCTTTAGTCTTCCGTAACCCGTTGGTGATTAAGCTTCTGGCTTGTAGCAATATCCTCTTATCCTGTAACATCCTGTACGATCTTGCGATCCATTGATTCCCTGTCCCTGTGAGTTCCTTTCCGCTACCTGCTTACGTCCTGTGTCCCTTAAGTGCCATTCCTTGTTTCCATGGGTGTATTATGGGAGAGTCTTTTGGATGCTGCTATCAGTTGTTGCAGCGACTTTGTGTAGTCATTTTGCTCGATGTTTTGTAGGAAAATCCCTACAAACAATCCTGATGGGCTGTTTGCCATGACTTAAGCTATTAAAAAAGAAAGAAAAAATGCATTGCTATCCACCTGTAGAACCCTATAAGCAACATATTCTGCCTGTAACGCCACCCCATAAAATATATATTGAAGAATGTGGAAATCCTCAGGGGATGCCCGTTGTCTTTTTACATGGCGGCCCGGGCGCCGGTTGCGAGCCGGGACACCGGCAGTTTTTTGATCCGCAAAAGTACCGCATTATCCTGTTTGACCAGCGCGGCTGTGGCCGTTCAACTCCCCATGCGGAATTATCGGCCAATACAACCTGGGATCTGGTTGATGATATGGAGCAAATACGGGAATTTCTGCAAATTGATCAATGGCTGGTATTTGGCGGATCCTGGGGTTCAACCCTGGCCCTGGCCTATGCCCAGAGCCACCCTTCGCATGTGAGTGCGATGATTCTGCGGGGCATATTTCTGGCGAGGGATGAGGATGTGCAGTGGTTTTACCAGCAGGGCTGTAGCCGGCTGTTTGCAGACTACTGGGAAGATTTTATTGCCCCGGTGCCGGTTGATGAGCGCCAGGATATGGTGGCGGCCTATTACCGGCTGCTGACCTCCGCCGATGAGTCTGTTCGCCTGCGGGCTGCCAAAGCCTGGTCAGTATGGGAGGGCCGGA
>JALTRC010000486.1 GCA_026998145.1 Gammaproteobacteria bacterium | reverse complement strand
TTCTTCGTGGCCGCCGTGACCTTCTGCGCCGTGTTCGTCATGGCCGGCTTCTTCTGTGTGCGTGGCTTCATCGTGATCGCCGGAAGCATATGCCAGTGGCTGGGCAGTAAGCGCCAGCAGAATAATAAATAAGGGTAATGATTTCATGTTTTTATCTCTGTCAATTCTGTGTCGTAATCAGGCTTTGTTATTGATGGCCAGCCAGTGATGTAACTGTCCGGCGGCTTTAAGCCAGTCGGTCCAGGCATCCCAGGCGGATTGCTGTAATTCAATAGCCGAGCTGCGGGTGTCCAGGGTTTGCTGTAACTGCACCAGATATTCCGTAGTGCTGAGCTCACCACTTTCCCACAGGCGTTTTAATAACTGGGTTTGCCCCTTAAGGCTGGCCAGTCCGGCAGACTGCCAGTCCTGTAATGCCGCATAAGTGAGCTGGTAGCGCTGGCTGGCCGATTCCAGCCGTGCGCTGGCCAGGCGGCGAGCCTGTATCCAGTTTTGCTCGGCGCTCAGGGAGGCGGCTGCGGCGGCTTCGATTTCCGCCTTAAAGGTATTGCGGAAATTCAGCGGCATGGAGAAGCTAAAGCCCAGCAGAGATTCATCCGCCTCCTTGCCACCGCGCAGGCCAATGGTGGGGTCTGCATGACTTTGGCGGCGGGCCAGTTCCAGCTGAGACTGGCTGGCACGGAACTGCCACAGGCTTTGCTGTAATAAGGGGTGGGTTTTCAGGGTTTCAGGATCTTTGATGCCATCCCAGGGCTGCGGCAGGGCGGGAAGCTGGGGCCAGCCATCAGCCGGCTTGCTGGAGTAGGTGAGCAGGGCAGTGCTGGCCGCATAGGCATCGGATACCGCGGATGCCGACTGCATCTGGGCTTCAGACAGGGCCATACGGGCCAGATCCACATCACTACGTCCCACATCACCGGCTTCAAAGCGTTGTCTGGCCAGCTGATAAAAATTATTCAGCAGCTCAACCCGTTGTTTGGCCAGTGATGCCTGCGCGCCCGCATGATGGTATCGGCTCAACTGGTTAAGCAGCTCGCTCAGTACATTGATCTGGGTCTGGCGGAGCTGAGCCAGTGCAGCCTTTGCCTTGGCCTGTCCGGCCGTTGCCTGGGCGCCCCGTTTATCGGACCAGTCAATGGCCTGATTGATGCCCAGGCTGGAGGTTTTGATGTCGGTTTTCTCAATATCAATTTCCAGTTCCGGGTTATAGAGGGGCTGATCAGCCGCACGCATTTGCGCCAGGGCTGCATTGTATTCGGCTCTGGCGGCCTGTAGATCCGGGTGTTCCAGTAATACGGTCTGTGCCAGCTGTTGCAGTTGGCTGCCTGGGTTTAACTGGGGGATGTTTGATGGTGCTGCCTGCAATGATGTGGCGAACACACACAGCAGGGCAAAAATATACATTTTATGCATAACAATCTCATTCAATCGAAAATAAATAACACCGCTCACAGTGAGCCGGTGTGTTTAAACAATAAAAGAAATTATGCGGTTGGCGGGGGTGTAGGTGGTGTGTGTGTAATAGCGGCCAGTTGTTGTGTGTAAACAATCAGATATTGTTCTGGCTGGGGCGCTAAAAAAGCAATGGGCTGTGATGTGATGCCGGTTAGATGGGCCGTGCCATGACAGCAGTGGTCACAATCTACAGATGCGTCACCCTGATGATGCTGTTCAAGATCATTCATATAGGTAAATTCGGAATGATCGGCGGGGATTTCCATAAAGCTGTCCAGGCTGTAAGCCAGGCTCATGGAAAGCACCATCAATATCAGGAATTGTGCAATGTAGCGTTTCATGGGGTGGAGTATGCCACAGCTATTCTGGCTTGTCTGTGACTAAAGTGCGGCTCGCTAACAGGGTTCAGTGTTGTCTGAGAGTGGGTATTTTGCAAATGGTTCAAACGGGGTTTGGCGGGATTACTCCAGCCATTGATTAATCTGCTTAATATCACTCATGCTTAAGATACCGGCGGCCTGTTTTAAGCCCAGCAATTGAATAATGTAGTCATAGCGGGCCTGAGCATAATCTTTTTCCGCGCGGTACTGGGATTGCAGTGCGGTAAGTACTTCTACGCTGGTGCGTATGCCCGCATCAAAACCGGTCTGGGTCGCCTGATAGGCAATCTGTGTGGATTCCAGTGCCCGTTTTAGGGCTCTAACCCGGGCAATGCTGCTGCGAATGCCCAAAAAACTGTTGCGGCATTGCTGGGTGGTCTGGCGCTTGATTTTATTCAGTTGTGCCTGAGCTTTACTTTTATTGCTAATTGCCTGACGTTTTTTGGCGCTGGTATTACCGCCACTGTAAATGGGGATATTTAAGTTGAGTGTTACGCTGGTGTCGATAGAATCCCGTACCACAAAGCTGCTGTTATTGGGGCTGGAAAAGCTGCGCTGAGCCGACAGACCTAAAGACGGGTAATGATCCGCATTACTAATATCCACCTGTTTCTGTGCGGTTTGCAATGCATATTGGGCGGCCTTGAGTGCAGGATTATTCTGGCTGGCGGTTAATACCCATTCGCCCATATTATCCGGCTCGGGGCTGAGCAGTGGAATTTTGTCAGACAGGCTATTTAAAGGTGAAGGCATTTCACCGATTTGCAGTTGCAGAGCTTCTTTGGCAATAGTCAGCTGATTCTGTGCGGCAATTTCATTGGCAATGGCAATATCGTAACGGGCCTGGGCTTCTTTCACATCGGTTATGGCATTCAAACCCGCATTAAAACGTTGTTGCGCCTGATTTAATTGCTGCTCGATGGCCTGTTTTTCCGAGCCGGTAAATTTAATATTATCCCTGGCGGCCAGCACATCGAAATAGGCTTTGGCAATGCGCAGTAATAAGGCCTGTTTTTGAGCTTCAAACTCAACACTGGCTTTGGCAATATTCAAATCGGCCTGTTCCAGTTTTAAATATAAACCATGCTGATAAATGGCCTGATTTAAACTGAGCTGGTAGCCATCTGTATCCACATCATAGGAATCATTGGGGATCAGTGCGGGGCGTGAACTATTGCGAACTTCCTGTTTGGATTTGGTATAAAAAATATCCAGATTAATTTGTGGCAGCAGGGCAGATTTTATTTGCGGGCGGGATTCTAAAATGGATTGATACTCAAAATTAGCCGACTGAAAATCCGCATCATATTGCTGACCCTGTGTTACCGACTGTAATAAATCCAGTGCATAGGCAGATGGACTAATGGTAAAAATGCAAAGGGCCTGCAGGCAGATCGCCAGTTTTCCTGAAGGCCATTTTTTTACGGCTTTGTATCTCATTTATATTTCCAGCATTTCTTTGGCATGGGCGCGGGTTTGTTGGGTGATTTTAATACCCCCCAGCATACGCGCAATTTCTTCCACTCGCTGTTCTTTATCCAGCGGCTGAATTTGTGTAATCGTATTATTGTTATCGGCCTGTTTAAGCACCTGCATATGATGGTGTGCCTGAGCCGCTACCTGAGGCAAATGGGTAACACAGAAAACCTGCCGGCTTTCTCCCAGTGTGCGTAAATGCTGGCCGACAATTTCTGCAATACCGCCGCCGACGCCGCTATCCACTTCATCAAAAATCAGGGTGGGAATGCGCCCCTGTTTGGCGGTAATCATTTGTATGGCCAGACTGATACGGGCCAGTTCACCGCCGGATGCAGTTTTTGCCAACGGCTTGCAGGACTGTCCCGGGTTGGCGCTGACTAAAAATTCAATCTGATCATTGCCATAGGGGCTGTGTTTGGACTCTTGATGATTGACGGCAATCTCAAATTGCCCGCCGCTCATGCCCAGGGTTTGCATGGCGCCGGAAATTTCCTTGCTTAATTTTTTAGCGGCTTTCTGGCGGGATTTGGAAAGCTGTGCGGCCAGCTTTTGATATTGTTCGGCCAGTTGCCGGGCGGTTTGTTCCAGTTGCAGCAAATTGTCATCCGCATTATCCAGCTGTTCCAGCTCGCTTTGTAATTGCAGATGGATGCGGGTGAGCTGCCCCGGTTCGCACTGATGCTTGCGGGATAAATCCTGCAAGGTAGAAAGCCGCTGCTCCAGTTCATGAAAGCGCGCCGGGTCATTATCTAAATGTTCCAGATAATCCCGCAGGTGGGCGGCGCTTTCTTCCACATGCACCATGGCACTGGTGAGCATTTCAATCACCGGTTGCAGGTTTTTATCGGTTTGGGATAAATCCTCCATGGCGGAAAGCTGCTGGCTGATAATGGTATAGGCATTGTTTTCATCCGCATCATAGAGTGCCAGCAGGGCGGCCTGGGTTTCTTCCATTAAACGGTCCCCCTGAGCCAGCCGCTGGTGCTCCTCGGCAATCTGCTCGGCTTCCCCTTCCTGCAGGGCCAGGGCATCCAGCTCAGCCACCTGATAGCGGAGTAAATCCAGCCGGTCATGGCGATCACTGGCGGCGGCTTTTAGTTCATCATATTCCTGCTGGGCGCTTTGCCATTGTTTATAACAATCGGCCAGCTTCTGTAGTTTATCTTTGTGGCCGGCATAGTCATCCAGCAGTTGCCGCTGCATGGCCGGCTTCATTAAAGACTGGTGTTCGTGCTGGCCGTGAATATCCACCAGCATTTCCCCCAGCTCGCGGATATCCTGCAGGGGCACAGGGCTGCCATTGATAAAGGCACGGGAGCGGCCATCTGCCGACAGGCGACGGCGCAGCAGGCAGTCGTCTTCGGAATCCAGCTCTTTGTGCTGCAACCATTGCACAATATGGGGCAGTTTTTGCAGATCAAATTCGGCGCTGATTTCCGCCTTGCTGGAGCCGCTGCGTACACTGTCGCTATCGGCGCGATCACCCAGCAGCAATCCCAGAGCTCCCAGCAAAATGGACTTGCCGGCGCCGGTTTCGCCGGTGAGTGCGGTCAGGCCATTGTCAAACTCCAGATCCAGGTGGTCGATAATGGCGTAGTTGCGAATACGAATATGGTTAAGCATCGGGTCGGTTGGTGGTTATCTGTTCGTTCCAGCGCAGTTTGGCGCGCAGGATTTCATAATAGTCGTAATTGCTGGGGTGAATCAGGCAGATATTATTGGCCTTGCGGCGGATACTGATACGATCGCCGGGGCGCACGTCCACGCCGGTTTGCCCGTCAAAGGTCACCTGGGCAGTGCTTTGCCGGCCCTCGCCAATCACCACATCCACCACATTATCCGAGTTTATTACCAGTGGCCGGTTGGTTAGTGTGTGTGGGCAGATGGGCACCAGCACCATGGCATCCAGCGTGCTGTGCAGCAGCGGGCCGCCACTGGACAGGGCATAGGCGGTGGAGCCGGTGGGAGTGGAAACCACCAGACCATCGGAGCGCTGCTGATAAACAAACTGGCCGTTAATCCAGGTTTCAAATTCAATCATCCGCGCCACATCACGAATATGCACCACCACATCATTAAAGGCGCTTTCCTCGGCAATCACATGGCCATCACGGATCACCTGTGCGGTAAGTAAAAAACGCTCTTCCCGCACATAATCCCCGGCCAGAATATGGGCAAAGCAGGTGAGCATGTCATCGGGAGAAATATCCACCAGAAAACCCAGTCGTCCCAGATTGATACCCAGAATCGGCACACAGTCATCGGAAAGAGAACGCACCGCACTTAAAAAAGTGCCGTCACCACCCACTACCACTGCCAGATCACAGCGGCTGGCCAGGGTTTTGCGATCCACAAGCTCAGCCCCCAGCTGCTGGCTGAGATCATCACCGGCAGAGGCATCCAGCAACACTTCACAACCCTGCTGCTTTAAATAATCAAACAGGGTTTTAATGGTGCTGCTCACCGCTTCATATCGGTTTTTAGCAATGATGCCTATGGTTTTGATTTTCATGGGGAAACCTTAGCACTGAGGGGCGCTTTAGCCAAGCGGTGATATGGGTTTTGATGCAAAGCTGCAAAGGGTGCAACGGTCTTTGTACTCAGTTGTGGCGTTATATTTTATAGGCCTTCCTTGAGATCAATCATCTGACGGAGTGACTCCGACAGCTGAAGTTGATGATTGACTTATAAACTGCTCATGTTTATATTCAGACGGTTGACTTATTTTACTAAAAGGATCGCAGATGAAACCCGTTCTTGATATGGAATCTTCTAATCGTTTTTTTAATGCTTTTAAATATACGCAAACGGCGCAGGTAAACGATAAAGATGTGTTAATTAAATTGACCAAACGGGCCAAAAAGGCCATGGAAATGCGCAGCACCCCTTTGTTTATTGAGATGCAAATTTACTTTTCCTGCGTGGTTCAAAAGCGTGTGTTGTTTCATGAAAGCTTTGATTTTGATAGCACTGCCGTCACCGATAAATTTTCCGTTGCCATCCGGTCGGTTGAATCACAATCCTGCGACCCGGAATACTATGCTAAAAATCATCCGGAAAAACGCGTGCTGGACTCTACAGCTGCTAAAAAAATGACAGCCAGAGAGTTGATTGTCGATTACAAAGATAATAACTGGATTGGTTGTTTTAGTATTGTTTAAATAATGTTTTGATTAGGCCTTTATAAAAATGTCTTTATTTTAAGGTGTTGCGATACCTTAGAACCAGGTACGGGATTTCTGGCTAAGTTTATATAAAAGCACATAAGCTTCTCGTGGGCTGAGATTATCCACATCTAGTTCCTGTAACTATTCAATAATCGGGTGAGATTATTGTTAGTTCCAGCTTGCGCAGTTTTTTAAGGGGTATTTTAATCAAGTGTCGGAGTCGGTGCTTTTACGACTCTATACCGGCTAAGTTATATTCACCAATGTATCGGAGTTATAAATGGCACTTTTATGCGTGAATATAAGACGCTAAGTAACTAAGCTAGGTGCACCACAACTATTCTACTTCACAACGTATAATGGTGATTAACCCGTGCTGTATAGAAAGTGTGGTATTGAGTTGTTCTGTCACACGTTTGCTTATTGTGGTAAATCGCTACCACCACCATCTCCTACCGGAATGACTGTAATATCTACCACATCACTGGTTTCACTAAAACTGACGCCGTCATCAATACTTGCCCTCAAACGAATTCTGAATGTAGTACTGACTGGATTGCTTGGTGCAACAAAGGTCGGGTTAGCTGATGTAGAATTTATAATGGTGAAACCTGCTCCAGCTGGTGTTGTATTGACAAGCTCCCATTTGTAACGATTAATCTCGTTTCCAGTGGTATCCTCAGATTGTGATCCATCTAATGTAACGGTGATCCCTTCGTTTACCGTTTGGTCGGGGCCGGCGTTAACTAAAAGTCCATCGACAACAACGGTAGTTGTAGCTGATGCACTTTTACCATCACTGTTTTCTGCGTTGCAGGTAATCTCGTATGAGCCGGGTGCGGCGTAGGTGTAATCAAATATGGTTTCCTGACTCAAAAGATCAATCGGCATACTGTCATCACCCATTTCGCAGTTTAAAACGCTTAATGTATCACTTCTACTGATGCTGGTTCGTGCATCAACATTGCAGGCTAACTGCTCGCAAGTGACGCTAAAATTTGCAACAACATCGTCTTCCTCTACTAATGAGCCACCGCATCCGCTGAGTAGGTAAGTAAAAGAAGCGAGCGTAGTGAGAGATGTAGTGGTTTTTATTTTTTTAAACATAATATTCCTTTGTTTTTATATTGTTTGCTGTTTTGTTCTGTCAGCCTAGATAATGCCATACATTGGGAATGCCCGTGTGAATTTAATGGGGCGGGGACTGCCTTACTCTACGTATGCGATTTTTACACAGCTTATACAAAAGCTCATGGGCTTCCCGTGGCTGCGATTGCTCACATCCAGCTTCTGTAGCTGTTCAATAATCGGGCCTATTGAGTGAAAAAAATCAGTCACTGGGTGTCAGCAAAATATTGGCTTGAAAAGTGCTCTCTGTTTGTGTGCGAATAAATAATCTACCAGCATCATCAAGCTGTGCTGATCGGCCACTATTTATTGACCCACCCTGAAAATATATATACTTGATTGCTTGTTCACTGCCGTTAATGCGTACATTCTGGCCAGTTTTGATGAGCTCAACAAAATCGTTTGCACCTCTACTAAGCCATACACTGTTGTGCACCTGATCAACCACAGGGTCATACACATTGGCGCTAAAAGCTACTTCGTCGTTGTTGTTAAATGAGATGGTGGATTCAGTATTAAAGTCAATTATTGAGCCTGTTGTATATAAGGGTGCTTCGGAATTTTGTTTAATAATTAAATCGAGTTGAGATCGAGATGTCGATGTGTCAGTTAAAAAATTATAAGGTTGGGAGCTTCTTGCTGAACCCAGCAATAATGAATAGTTGATGAAGGCTCCGCCTTGTATGTCAGCAAGCAGTGATAAAACATTGCCTGAATTGCTCACTAAAGATGTTGATGATAGCAGTGTCAGTGCACTGTTGAATTCATCAGGTACAAGCTCACCGTCTATGGCAATAAGTTTTGCTTGATCGTTGTTGGGAATTAACCAGACTGCGCTTTTTGCGCCACTGCCCGTTTGTACAATAGTGGAGCCAAGTAGTACATCCCCATTATCATTTATATCCAGCACAGAGAAGGAACTGAATCTTGCATCACTCTGACGTGGTCAAGCATTTTGTGACACCTCAGTTAAGCCGCTTTTTCCACTTCCAATAATTTCTGTTCGAATGCATTCGGGCTCATGTAACCCAGATACGAATGCAGCCTTTCATGGTTATAAAACA
>JALTRC010000485.1 GCA_026998145.1 Gammaproteobacteria bacterium | reverse complement strand
TTTGAAACCATAGATGATTTTAAAAAATATATGCAGACAAGCTTAAAGAAAAAGAAGTTTGACACCACCGGTATGGGTGTAGATAGCCAGTATTTCTTATTACAGTCACTGGCCCAGATCGGTCGCGGGCATTCCCGTTTGTTTTCGGTTATTAATCGGCAGGATAAAGGCCTGCTGACAACCATCAGTCGTTCTCAGGGAGTCTGGTAGTGGCTGAAACGGTTCTGCTGCATTATTCTCCTGCGCGGCCGTTGAGCTGCGTGTTATTGAATGAAAAAAATGCCATTACCCGGGCGCCCCAGATCATTGAGCTGGATGAGCTGAAAAACCTGCTCCAGGGACGCAAGCTGATTGTGCTGTTTGACAGTGCCTATCTGAATATCGAAACGGTCAGTATTCCCGGTAATAATCGCCAACGGCAGATGCAGGCGGTGCCCTTTGCGCTGGAAGATAAGCTGGCCAGCGATATAGAAGACGTACACTTTGCGCTGGGTAAAAAACAGGATGACGGCAATATTCCGGTTGTTGCCATTGATAAGGCTGTGCTGGATGCTTGCCTGGCATTCTTTAAGCAGGCCGATATTGTACCTGAACAGATAATTGCCGATGTGCTGGCGCTGCCGCTGGACGAAAACGCGGCAACAGTTCTGCTTTATGAGCAGGCGGCGCTGATTAAAATATCACCCGCCAATGGTCTGTACTGCGACCGGATTAATCTTCTCAGCATATTAAAAACACTGCTTGAAGAACATCCCCATATTAAACAGTTAACGATTTTCCATCACCGGCAGGAAGCCGAGATTACAGATGACTTTGTTGATCTGGGCGTGGAAATCAATAGTCGTAGCTATAACGATCACCCGCTGGAAATTCTGCTGGCCGCTTATCATGATCCGCAACACATTAATATTTTGCAGGGAGCCTATGCGCCACAACGTAAAAGCTCAGCCCTGTGGAAGCACTGGAAGCCGGCTGCGGCTCTGGTTGCGGTATGGCTGGTATTGCAGATGGCAACAGCGCTTGTTGAAACCCGGCAGCTGGAAGAAAAAAATATCCAGCTCAGGGCGCAAATTGAAAAGGCCTTTAAAAAAGCCAATCCGGGCGCCCGCAAATTTAATAATATGCGCAAGCGGGTGGAACGCCGTTTAAAAGAATTACAAAGCGGTGGCGGCGATGGCAATAATGAACTGTTTCTGCAGTTGCTGGCGGAAACTGCCCCGGCTTTAAGTCAGCAGAAAAAAATTAAAATAAAAGCCATGGTGTATCGCAACAAACATATTGATCTGGAAATTTCTGCTGATAGCCTGCAAACCCTTGAAGCGGTAAAAAGTCATTTAAGCTCCCGGCCGGGTATTAAGATTGTGCTATCCACATCCATAGAAAAAGATAATATTACTGGCCGTTTGCGGGTGGAGAAACAGGGATGATTGATTTAAGCACACAGTTAGCACCCTTGCAGCAATGGCTGGATAAACTGGAAAAAAGAGAAAGGCAGCTGGTAATTGGCGGCGGCATAGCCTTATTGTTGATGTTGTTTTACGGCCTGCTGTGGGAGCCGATTTTTAGCGCCCAGGAAACCCAGAAAACCCGCTATCAGTCACAGCAGCAATTGCTTGTGTGGATGCAGGAAAATGCGGCAAAAATAAATGCCCTGCAGGCCGGTGCTGGTGGCAGTAATGCTTCGCGCTTTAAAAATCAATCTGTCTCATCACTGACAGAACGCAGTGCTTTAAGCATGGGTGTCAAAAAACAGATCAGTAAGCTGGAGTCTACTAAAAAAGGTGTAAAGGTTAATTTTAAACAGGTGGATTTTGATCGTCTTGTTTTCTGGTTAAATGATCTGCAGCAAAAATACAATATTCAGGCCAGCAGTATTAAAATAGAACCACAGCAAGCTCCCGGCGCTGTTGATGCGCGTATTACACTGCAAAGAAACGATTAATCGAAGCTGCTTTAATGAAACCTCGCTATTACATTTTAATTGCTGTTATCAGTTATCTTTTTTTTACCTTAACCAATGTGCCCGCAGCCAAGGTATTAACTCTCCTTAAATCCTATGTGGAACTGCCTGCGCAAATTAA
The DNA here is from genome assembly GCA_026998145.1 of Gammaproteobacteria bacterium. GTDB lineage: Bacteria > Pseudomonadota > Gammaproteobacteria > SZUA-229 > SZUA-229 > JALTRC01. Next base: position 956 of record JALTRC010000485.1, on the reverse strand, counting down.
TGGTATAGAAGGCAGTTTATGGAATGGCAGCGCGCAGGCCGTGGTGATTAAAAATCAGCCAACCCTAAAAAATATCAGCTGGTCTATTAATCCTGTGTCTTTATTACTGGCACAGGTGAGCGCCAATGTGCAGGCCCATGTAGAAGGGCAGGCCGTTAATGGGCATGTTAATGCCAGCCTGTTGTCAGGCAGTGTTGATATAAGTGATCTGCGTGCGGAACTGACGGCAAAAGAATTGCAGCAGCTAATGAATCTGCCCTTTGGAGAATTGCAGGGTAAAATTAGTCTGGAGATTCAGCAGCTGAGTATTGAAGGGCAGAATATCGCCCGCATTAATGGGGTGGCTCGCTGGAACAAGGCTAAATTTACACTGGCAGAAACTGTCAGCCTGGGCAATATCCAGATCAAGCTGGACAGTGATGAAGATAAAAACATTCTGGCTGAAATCAGTAATAAGGGTGGCCAGATTAAACTTCAGGGTGAAGCCAGACTTCAGCCCAATAAAAATTATCAGCTGGATATGAAATTTATTCCCTCGAAAAATTCCACCCCTAATATTAAGCAAAGCCTGGCCATGTTTGCCAAACGGCAGACCAATGGTAGTTACCGTCTAAAGCAAAATGGTAATCTCCGTCAGCTTGGTTTTTAAGACTTATTGATTTTTAAAAATACACCTATGGCAAAGTCGATACCCGTAGAAATCACCTCAGAAAATAAATGCTCGTTCTGTACCGGCTCTATCTGTTGCACCTATATAACGCAGCATATCGAAACCCCCAGAGCGAAAACAGATTTTGAACATCTGCTCTGGCAGATCTCCCACGAAAATATCAAAATATATAAAGATGAAGATGGCTGGACACTGCTGGTAGAAGCCAAGTGCAAGCATCTGCAATTAAATGGTGACTGTGGAATCTACCATGAGCGCCCTGCTATTTGTCGGGAGCACAGTAATG
>JALTRC010000484.1 GCA_026998145.1 Gammaproteobacteria bacterium | reverse complement strand
GGTGATAGCACCTGGTTAGACAGGGCTGTCATCTTGCCATCAATTTTCATGGAGGGCGCCGCGCCCACCGTAATAAATAAATCTGAGCCATCTTTTTGCACTAACATGCGCAATAAATCATGCATGTATCGTACGGCCTTATCTCTATCCATTATGATCTCCTGAAAAATATCCGCTAAGTTTACGGATATTTAAAATACTCGCACTGTTGTTTTTATCCTTAGAAGTTTTCTTTGTTGGCAGCCTTGGTCATGGCTTCTTCTTTGGTGACTACGCCCTTGTCGATCAGATCTTTAAGGTTCTGATCCAGTGTCTGCATACCTATGCCCTGACCGGTCTGAATAGCGGAATACATTTGAGCAATCTTGTTTTCACGAATCAGGTTACGAATCGCCGGTGTGCCGATCATGATCTCATGAGCGGCCACCCGGCCACCGCCGATTTTTTTCAGCAGGGTCTGGGATATAACCGCTCGCAATGATTCTGATAACATGGCGCGAACCATATCTTTTTCGGCCGCTGGAAATACATCCACAATACGGTCAACGGTTTTGGCAGCAGAACTGGTGTGCAGGGTGCCGAATACCAGATGGCCGGTTTCTGCGGCGGATAATGCCAGGCGGATGGTTTCAAGGTCACGCATCTCACCCACCAGAATCACGTCCGGGTCTTCACGCAGCGCCGAGCGCAGGGCTTCACTAAAGCCCATGGTGTCACGGTGAACTTCCCGCTGGTTGACCAGGCATTTTTTACTTTCGTGTACAAATTCAATGGGGTCTTCGATGGTGAGAATATGACCGTAGTCGTTTTCGTTCACATAGTTGACCATGCCCGCAAGGGTCGTAGATTTACCGGAACCGGTAGGCCCGGTGACCAGCACAATACCCCGCGGGGTTTCTGCGATCTTCTCAAAAATCTTCGGCGCATTCAGTTCTTCCAGGGTCAGTATCTTGGAGGGGATGGTACGAAATACCGCGCCGGAGCCACGATTATGGTTAAAGGCGTTAACACGAAAACGGGCCAGGCCTGGAATCTCAAAGGAGAAATCCACCTCCCAGTATTCCTCAAAGGTTTTGCGCTGCTTGTCGTTCATAATGTCGTAGACCATGGCATGAATTTCTTCATGGGGCATGGGCTCCACATTAATGCGCCGCACATCACCATCCACCCGAATCATGGGTGGCAGACCTGCGGACAGGTGTAAATCAGACGCGCCATTTTTAACGCCAAAGGCTAAGAGTTGTGCAATATCCATTAATTTCCCCCGCAAACGAGCCGCGCCCGTTTGAACACATCTTCTGGTTTTTATCTGCCTGAAAAGGGCTTATCTAAAAACAGAAATAGTTTAATGATTGAAGATAGTTTTATAATGCTCTTGTTATAGTCAATTTTTACACAGGCTTCACAGTTAAATGCCAGATTCCATCAATATTGCAGAGAATATTCAGCAAATCCAGCAAAACATTGCCCGTGCTGCTGAAAAATACCACCGGGATAAAAATTCGGTGCAGCTGCTGGCGGTGAGCAAAACCCGGCCGGCGGAAATGTTACGCCAGGCTTATCAGGTCGGCCAGCGGAATTTTGGCGAGAATTATCTACAGGAGGCGCTGCAAAAAATTCAGGCCTTAAGTGATTTATCGATAGTCTGGCACTTTATTGGCGCCATTCAATCCAATAAAACCCGTGATATTGCCCAGCATTTTAGTTGGGTACACAGTGTTGACCGTTTAAAAATTGCCCGCCGTCTGAGTGAGCAGCGGGGTGACGGGCTTGCGCCCTTAAATATCTGCCTGCAAGTCAATATTTCAGAAGAATCCAGCAAGGCCGGCTTTTTATTAAATGAGCTGGACGGGGTGATTGAAGAAGTCCGTAAACTGCCCCATATAAAGCTGCGGGGCCTGATGGCCATACCGGCTCAGGCGGATAGTTTTGAGCAGCAGCGGCAGATATTTAAACCCTTGCGGGAGAAGCTGGAATCTTTTAATCAGCAGGGCTATGGGCTGGATACCTTATCCATGGGCATGAGCAATGACATGGAAGCGGCCATTGCAGAAGGTGCAACCATTGTGCGAATCGGTACGGCGATTTTTGGTCGCCGGGAATAAATTTACATAACTGAGCAGGATTACATGAGTACAGACAATATTGTTTTTATCGGCGGTGGTAATATGGCCAGTAGCCTGGTGGGTGGCTTGTTGGCGAATGATTATCCTGCGGATCAGATTGCCATTGCTGAGCCGGATGCCGATAAGTGTCAGCAGCTTGAATCTCAGTATGGCATTCGTAGCTTTACTGATAATAATCAGGCCATTGCCCAGGCAGATGTTGTGGTACTGGCCGTTAAGCCGCAGATTATGCAGGATGTGTGTAAACAGGCCGCGACTGCGGTGGGGCAATCAAAACCGCTGATTATTTCCATTGCCGCCGGTATTCGCAGCACTGATATTGATCGCTGGCTGGGAGGCAATAATGCACTGGTACGCTGTATGCCTAATACCCCTTCCCTGTTACAGGAAGGGGCCAGTGGCCTGTTTGCCAACCCGCTCTGTGGCGAGCAGCAAAAACAACAGGCGGATAATATTCTGTCTGCGGCTGGTATTACCCTGTGGGTGGATACAGAAGATCAGCTGGATGCGGTAACCGCGGTTTCCGGCTCAGGCCCGGCTTATTTCTTTTTATTAATGGAAGCCATGCAACAGGCGGGTGAGAAGCTGGGTTTAAGTGCCGATGTGGCGCAGAAATTATCCCTGCAAACCGCGCTGGGTGCGGCCCGCATGGCTACCGAAAGTGATGCGTCACCGGCTGAGCTACGAGCCCGTGTCACCTCCAAAGGTGGCACAACAGCGGCAGCTATCGAACACTTTCAACAGCGGGGGTTTGAGTCCATTGTGACAGACGCCATCACTGCTGCCCGGAATAGAGCCATTGAACTGGCGGATATATTAGGAAAAGACCAATGAATCCCTTCGCTTTTTTAATTGATATTTTATTTCAGATGTATGCACTGGTACTGCTATTGCGGGTCATTTTGCAATGGAGCAG
>JALTRC010000483.1 GCA_026998145.1 Gammaproteobacteria bacterium | reverse complement strand
CCCGGCGCATCCTGCCGAAATTATGGAGCAGATACCCGGCGTGCATATTAATGTTACCAATGGAGAAGGTCACATGGCGGCTATTCGTCAGCCGATTACCACAAAGGCCGTTTATTTGTATCTGGAAGATGGTATACCCACGCGCTCTACAGGATTTTTTAATCACAATGCTCTGTATGAGGTCAATGTTCCGCAGGCGCAAACTATTGAGGTGACCAAAGGGCCGGGCACTTCCCTGTATGGCAGTGATGCGATTGGCGGCGTTATTAATGTGATGACGCAACCATCACCCCTTGAAGCTGAAGCGAGTATCAATGCTGAGGCGGGAGAGTTTGGCTGGAAACGCTTGTTAATGGATGGCGGTAATACATGGGTTGATGATGGAGTTCGTGCAGATTTGAATCTGACACGTACGGATGGCTGGCGTGATGGCACCGCGTATGATCGACAAAGCTCGAATCTGCGTTGGGATCGTTTTTTTGATGATGGCGCTACTTTAAAAACCGTTTTGGCTGCATCTAATATCAATCAGCAAACGGCGGGTACATCACGTTTGAGTGAAGATGATTACTTAAATAATCCAACAAAAAATAATCATCCAATTTCATATCGTGATGTTAAGGCGCTGCGTTTATCGTCTGCCTATGAAAAAGAATATCTCACATCCATGTTAAGCCTAACACCCTATGTGCGGCATAATTTTATGGACTATATGCCCAACTGGTCTTTTAGCTATGACCCCAGCATCAAGGAAACCACCAGTAACTCAGCAGGCTTGCTGGCAAAATATCGCATGGACTTTCAGCCTTATCGAACCCGTTTAATCGTGGGGGCGGATATTGATTATACGAGCGGTAGCCGTCTGGAACACAGTATTGATGCCTTTAAAAATGCGGAGGGTATTTTCACATCTTATACAGTTAAGGGTGTGATCTATGATTATGATGTGAGCTATACGGCTATCTCACCTTATGTGCATGTGGAAACATCCCCTACAGACAAATGGCGTGTAACGGCTGGCCTGCGTTACGATGATTTTAGTTACGACTATAACAACCAAATGGCAGATGGTTTATTAACCATTAACCCGCCACCAGAGAGTATGCGTTTTCCGGCGCGTTACAATCATCCTGCAGATACCCGTGTGAATTTTTCCCATTTAAGTCCAAAGTTAGGTGCGGCCTATCAGTTTAGTAATCAGTTAAATGGCTTTGTTTCTTATCGTCATGCATTTCGTGCGCCGTCGGAAGGGCAGCTATTTCGCCCCGGCAGCAATGCCGCATCACTGGATTTAGATGCGGTTAAGGCAAACAGTTATGAGATGGGTTTGCGGGGTCAGCCGAGTGATAATATAAATTATGAAATCTCTATTTACGCCATGCATGTAAAAGATGATTTAGTGAGTTTTATTGACCCAATAACGGATGACCGAACAACTGTTAATGCGGGTAAAACACTGCATAAAGGTATAGAGCTGGGATTAAATAGTCAGCTATCTAAACAGCTGAAATTATCCCTGAGTTATTCCTACGCCAAACACACCTATGAAGACTGGGTGCAGCGGGTTGGTAGTAATAATATTGATTTTAGTGGTAATGAAATACAGTCTGCGCCCCGCAATATAGGCAATACACGGCTGCAATATAAGCCCGAGTTTTTAAATGGAGGCTTTATGCAACTGGAGTGGGTTCATCTGGGTAAATACTGGATGGATCAATCTAATACAACCGAGTATGAAGGGCATGATATTTATAATTTAAGAATGAATCATCATGTAAGTCAGCAGATGGACGTGTATGCGCGGCTGATGAATGTAACGGATGAGCGTTATGCAACAGCGGCCAGTTTCAGACGAGGTGTCAGTGAATTTGCGCCGGGTATGCCGCGTACTTTATATGCCGGGGTTGACTACAAATTCTAATGAAAAAATTATCCATTATTATCTGTTGCATGGTGCTGGCAGGCATGGCTAAAGCGGCTCTTGCAGGCATGTCGCATAAAAATGCCTATGCCATTTCAGATGCATGTAGCGAGCTCTCGCAGTTGTCGACATTAGCCTGTGCGTTAGCGCCATCTGCAAGTTTTGATAACAATAAAAAACTCTGGCTGGCATGGGTGTATGGCGGCCATGTGTATGTAAACTATTCAACGGATTACGGCAAAACATTTTCAGCACCGTTGGTAGTTAATCGAAAACCGGAAGCCATATCCGCAAAGGGGGAGAACAGGCCAAAGATTATTGTTAAAAATAAGCGAGTGTATGTTTCCTGGACGCATCCGCTAAAAAAACGGTTTAGCGGTAATGTGCGTTTTAGTATTTCAATCGATGGAGGTGAGCATTTTTCAGAGCCGATAAATGTTAATGATGACAATAAAATGATCGGCCACCGGTTTGATGCCATGCGGGTAAATGATAACGGTGATATCTTTATTGCCTGGTTGGATAAGCGGGATCGGTGGCAGGCTGAGCAGCAGGGGAAAATATATCATGGCGCTGCACTGTATTACAGTTGGTCAGATAATAATGGCCAAAGCTTCAGTAAAAATATCAAAATCATTGACCACAGTTGCGAATGCTGTCGAGTCGTTATGGGTTTGGATCAGCAATTGCCGGTTGTCCTATGGCGTAATATCTACGGTAACAATACACGGGATCACAGCCTGGTAAAATTTGTGGATAAAAATCAGCCGAGCACTGTAGAAAGGGTTAGCTATGATGAATGGCGTGTAGATGCCTGCCCGCATCATGGGCCGGATATGGCAGTTGCAGAAAGGGGTGATTATCATCTGGTGTGGTTCGATAACGCGACTGATCGTCACGGGCTTTTTTATCGTCGTCGTCAGCCAGATGGCTCTTACACTAAAGCCTTTTCGTTTGGCGATTATCGGGCAGGGGCATCTCATCCTAATGTAATCAATGTGAATCAGGATGTCTGGCTGACATGGAAACAGTTTGATGGCAAACAGGCCAGCGTCTGGCTACAGCATTCAGATGACAATGGAACAAGCTGGCAGCCTGCTAAATTAATATCCACCGCAGCGGACGGGGATTACCCTTTTTTGCTCAGTGATGGGGAAAGTGTTTTTGTTCAGTGGCAGACATCGGATAAAGGATTTCAGCTCATACCGGTTAGCCAATAATGCGCCGGCTCATTTGGGTATTGTTGCTGTGTTTTTTTGCTCAGGTCAGGGCTTCTGATCACTTCGTTTCGGTGCTGGATGAAAATGCCTATCAGAGCATATTACAGGCCAGTCACACCCAGCCTTTTTTAATTGTGTTCTGGTCACTGGACTGTCCTCCCTGTATTGAAGAGTTGGCTACCTTGCGGCGATTTCACAGAGACTATCCGCAGAAAAAAATAATTTTCATCTCGATTGATTCCGTACAGCAGATAGCTGAAATAGAAACGCTAATGGAGCAGTACGGCTTGCAGAATCTACAGCAATGGGTTTTCTCGGAAAATAAACGGCGGCTGCGTTACTCGATTGACCCGAGCTGGTATGGAGAAGTACCCCGTAGCTATTTTTATCTGCCATCACATCCGGGGCGGGCATTCAGTGGTCGATTAAGCTACAGCCAGCTGACAGGCTGGTTTAATATGGCAGAAAATTAGCGTTTTATCGTTTTTTAGACTTTTCTTAGAAGTTGATACGGGGGGGGGCTAAAGGAGCTGGTTTTCAAAAAGTAGCCTTGAAATTCGCTGATAATGCCCCATATCCCCCTTTCAATACTATTTTTTCTGCTTCTATACCAACAATGGTAGGGTTAATTCCCCAGCGCTCTGGTGTAGAATGCGCCATCCCGAGAATTAGCGGCCCGCAGGGCTCAACAGATAAACCCGATTTTGGAGTTACGCCATGAGTGTTTCACAACAGCAAATTGAAGAATCAATTGCCAAATATATTGACCCTTATTTAGAAAAAGATCTGGTCGCCGCCAAGGCAATCCGTGATATTGAGATCAATGGGGATCAGGTGTCATTCAAGGTTGTGTTGGGTTTCCCTGCCAAAGGCCATTATGACAAGCTGATTGCCGAGCTGAAAAAGCAGGTGGAAGCCATTGATGGTGTATCGGCTGCCAATATTGAAGTCAGCTCTGAAATTACCGCTCATTCGGTACAGTCCAGCTTAAAGCCTCTGGAAGGCATTAAAAACATTATTGCCGTGGCTTCCGGTAAAGGCGGTGTGGGTAAATCCACTACGGCTGTTAATCTGGCGCTGGCGCTGAAAGAAGAAGGGGCGAAAGTGGGTATTCTGGATGCGGATATATACGGCCCCAGTATTCCCCGTATGTTGGGTATTGCCTCTGCTAAGCCAGAATCTGCTGATGGTAAATCATTAGAGCCGATGCAGGGTCACGGTCTGCAGGCCATGTCGATTGGCTTTATGATTGATGATGAAACGCCGATGATCTGGCGCGGCCCCATGGTGACTCAGGCACTGGAGCAGTTATTAAGTGATACCAACTGGACGGATCTGGATTATCTGGTGATTGACCTGCCACCGGGCACTGGTGATGTGCAGCTGACACTGGCGCAGAAAGTGCCGGTAAGTGGCGCTGTCATTGTCACGACACCACAGGACATCGCCCTGCTGGATGCCCGTAAAGGCCTGAAGATGTTTGAAAAGGTGGAAGTGCCGGTGCTGGGCATAGTGGAAAATATGAGTGTACATATTTGCTCTGAATGTGGTCACGCCGAGCCGATCTTTGGCCAGGGTGGCGGTGAGCGCATGTCGGAAGATTATGATGTGGACTTCCTCGGCGCATTGCCACTGGAAATGTCCATTCGTACCAATGGTGACGAAGGCACCCCATCGGTTGCCGCTGACCCCAATGGTACAGTGGGTATGATTTACCGCGATATTGCCCGTCGTACAGCGGCCAAGCTGGCCTTGCAGGCAAAAGATTACAGTAATAAGTTCCCTAATATTGTTATTCAGAATAACTAGGGAGCTTCTGAAATCTGCAACAGTTTATAAAGCCCTCTCTCTGAGGGCTTTATTTTGGGTGGGGATAAATAAAATACATAAATAAAAAATTATACAGGGGATTATCGTATCCTGAGCCTGACATATCAGTGCAGGGAACAAAGGTGCACATAGGAAATAAGCCTCTGTGAACCTCAGTGTCCCCTGTGGTTAAAAGAAAAGCCGGTATTAATCGGAAACTAAGCCTCCTTGATTTTGCTTTGTGTCATCACTCAACAATATTGCGAACATGGCTTTTGAATGAATCCAGATCTTTTTCAATCTGCGGATTTTTCATAACGTCATAACAATGAAAGCTGCTGAGTTGCTGCATCCCCAGAAACTGATAAATTTTATGCAGCCCCATAAACACCTCATCCACATTATGTCCTTTAAAAAATTGCTGTTTATCCGTGAAGGCATCCATTGGGGCGTTCCAGGTTGTGGATAGCATATAGTGTTTGTTCTGTAGCAGGCCACCAGAACCATAATACTTGCTGGCATCGGTTGAAGAGCGACCATCACTTTCCCATAGTTGCCCCAGGCCGGTGGTGTAAGTTTCATCAATATATTTTTTGAATATCCAGGGAATGCCAAACCAGTAAACAGGGGTTTGAATAATAATCGTGTCAGCCCATAGGTGTTTTTTTATTTCTTCCGAAATATCGTAAAGCTTTTCAATAATGGTGGTTTGAGTATTGTGCCCCGCGGCTTGCAAGGTCTCTTCTGCCAGTGTGTAGAGGCTTTGATTAAGTCTGCCTTCTGCAAAACCTTCGTATTTCTGGTGTGCATTTATTATCAGTATGTTTTTCATGATGGATTCTCCTAATATAATAGACCGGTCGTCTAGTTTAAGGGTAAAAAAATATCCTCTGATGAGGATGCGTAAAAATAGTTTTTATATAGTCATGGCTCTGTGTGTCTTAATGGTTTAATAAACGGCAATTTCGTCTGTTGTTTCGGTAATACAAATACGCATACGCTGAATGCATCCATGGCATTGTTTATTGGTAGCAGGAAAGTATCTTGCTGATCTGCTGCTGAAAGGTTTCCAGAGGGGCTACAGACTCAACAATTTTCATTTTCAGTAAAGCGCCTTCCCAGCTGTTTAAAATAAACTCGGCCAGTGCCTGAGTATCAGTGTCATTTGCCAGTTCACCGGCTTTTACGGCTGCATCCAGATTATTTTTAAAATAGCGGCTCCAGGACTGCATAATTTGCAAAATACACTGGCGAAGCTCGTCGTTTACATCGGCCAGCTCCTGAGCCAGATTGCCCACCAGACAGCCGCCTTTGCAGTTTTTTTCGGTGTTAAAAAGCTCGGTCATGGCGGTAAAAAAGGCTTCAAACCGGGCCAGAGGGCTGAGCCTTGATTCAACAAAAAACTGCTGCAATACAGGGGTGAACTGTTCGGAATAATAGTTGAGTGCTTCTTTCCCAAAGGCTTCCTTGTTTTTAAAAAAGTGGTAAAAGGAGCCTTTGGGGACATTGGCGGCATCGAGTATTTCTTTTAGTCCAGCGCCGTTATAGCCTTTTTCAAGGAAGATGCCGATGCCGGCATTAATGATGGTATCTCGAGTGTTATTCATAACGGGGTATATTAGACCGGTCGTCTATATTGTCAAGCCCTGTTCTAAACAAAGCATTTGATACTCATGTTAGAATCCCGCTACTTTTTATTTTAGCGATAGTATCTGGGGAAACAATGAGCATCAAAGCAGATAAATGGATTCGCCGCATGGCGGAAAACGAAGGCATGATCGAGCCGTTTGAGCCGGGTCAGATTCGCCATGATGATCAGGGGCAGCGTCTGGTGTCCTATGGCACCTCCAGCTATGGCTATGATGTCCGTTGCGCCGATGAGTTTAAAATCTTTACCAATATCAACTCGGCCATTGTGGATCCCAAGCATTTCGATGAAAACAGTTTTGTGGATGTGAAATCGGATGTCTGCATTATTCCCCCCAACTCATTTGCTCTGGCTCGCACTGTTGAGTATTTTCGCATTCCCCGCAGTGTGCTGACGGTTTGTCTGGGCAAATCCACCTATGCTCGCTGCGGCATTATTGTGAATGTCACACCGCTGGAACCGGAGTGGGAAGGTCATGTGACCCTGGAATTCTCCAACACCACGCCGCTGCCCGCACGGATTTATGCCAATGAAGGCGTGGCCCAGATGCTGTTTTTTGAATCGGATGAGATCTGTGAAACATCCTATGGTGATCGCGGTGGAAAATATCAGGGGCAGAGGGGCGTAACCCTGCCTAAAACCTGATTGTCGTATTTCTGTCCAGAGGTGGCTTAATTTATGGCCTATACTTGGGAGCATAATTATCAGGGCTAACGGGATTTATGATTACGATTGAAAAACTGATCGATCACAGTGGCAAGCTTGGCAGTTTGCCGGCTATTGTGTATCGCATCTTTGAGGCAATGGATGATCCTAAATCCACTGCCATTCAGATTGGCCGCATTATTAATGATGATCCTGCTATCACTGCACGTTTGCTCAAGCTGGTGAATAGCCCTTTTTATGGCTTTACCTCCAAGGTTGATACGGTTTATCGGGCGATAGCCCTAATAGGTCACCGTGAGTTGCGCAGTGTGGTACTGGCGGCTTCGGCCATTAAGGTTTTTGATGGCATCCCCTCTGATCTGGTGAGTATGCCGGTTTTCTGGAAACGCAGTTTGTATACGGCGGTCATTGCCCGTGTACTGGCGGCATTTCGCCGGGAAAAAGAAATTGAGCGTTATTTTATTGCCGGCCTGCTGCACGATATTGGCTCCTTGCTGTTATATATCGAATTACCGGAGCCGATGACCGAAGCGATTAAACTGCATCAGTCGGAAAATATGCCTTTATGGCAGGCAGAAAAAGAAGTCATGGGTTTTGATCATGCTCAGGTGGGTGGCGAACTGCTGAAAAAATGGAGCCTGCCGCCGGTATTGTGCCAGGCGGTGCGTTATCACTTATATCCTGAAAATGCGGCTGACAGTTATCAGGACGATGCCATGCTTGTGCATCTGGCCTGGCAGATTGTGCGCCATCATGTAGACCGTGATCCGCATCTTGGTGAAGAAGCGGAGATTCCAGCCTCTATATGGGAGGCAAATGGCCTGTCGGAAGATTTGCTGGATAAAATTCTGGAGAAAGCTGAGCAGCAGTATGAAGGTTCCAAGGATATTCTACTGTCCTGAGCGGCTGATTTTATCCCCGCAGTGAAATAATCGGCCAGCTGCGTTGTGAGGCGATTTCTTTCAGGTGTTCATCCGGGTCTACTGCAATCGGGTTATCCACAATTTCCAGTAATGGCAGGTCATTGCGGGAATCGCTATAAAACCAGCTGTTTTCCAGGTTTTGATCATTCTGCTGCATCCATTCATTCAGGCGCTTCACCTTACCATCCTGAAAACAGGGCGTGCCGGCAACCCGGCCAGTGTAGGTTTGTGCTTTTTTTTCCGGTTCGGTTGCCAGCAGGTTAGGAATGCCGAAGGCTTCAACAATAGGTGCTGTAACAAAGCTATTGGTGGCGGTAATGACCAGTAGCGTATCGTCTTGCTGTTTGTGTTTTTCAATGAGTTCGAAGGAAGCGGGGCTCATTAAGGGCTGGATAATCTCCTGCAGAAATTTTTCCCGCAGGCTCAGTAATGTGCCCAGATCGTTATCGGCCAGGGGTTTTAAGGAAAACGCTAAAAACTCCATAATATCCAGCTTGCCCTGCTTGTATTCATCGTAAAAGCGCTGG